>CAITUB010000146.1 GCA_903895515.1 uncultured Acidimicrobium sp.
CGAGTGCAAGTAACTCGTTTACGCGAAGAGTTTGTTCGTGCTTGGTCATGCCCCGCATTGAGTACGCAATGTTTTCACCAATAGATAGGTGAGGGAAGAGTTGATTGTCCTGAAACACCAAGCCGATGCCGCGCTTATGAGTTGGAAGGTGCGTGACATCGGTTCCATCAACACTGACCGTTCCCGATTCTGCGCGTTCAATTCCTGCGATGACACGAAGCAGGGTGGTCTTTCCTTCACCGCTTGGCCCAACGAGTGACACCACTTCTCCCGTGGCAACTTCCAGGCATACGCCGTCAAGAATCACTTCATTCTCGTAGTGAATGGTGAGGTCGTTGATTTTGAGCATTAGTGAGTCTTGGTTCGTGTAGCGCGCGCAGTTTCTGCGATGTATACGGCACTAATGCTAAACACGAAAAACAGCGTTGAGAGTGCAAAAGCCTCAGCATGCTGGGTATCGCCAGGGCGAGAGAGCAGACGAGCAATAGATACGGGGAGGGTTTCACTAGTGCGGCGAGTGAGGAAACTTGTGGCACCAAATTCGCCAAGTGAAACTGCTGCCGAAAGGGCGAACGCAGTTGCTAGGCATCTCCTCAATAGCGGTAAATCAATGCGTACCCATTGGTCTTTCAAACTTGAGCCAAGTGTTGCTGCAGCATCTCGAAGATCTTGAGGAATTGCCTGGGCTACCGGTAAAACGGTGCGAATAACCAGTGGAATTGCAATAAGGGAATGTGCAATTGGCGTGATCCACCATGTGGATCGAAACTCAATTGGACTGTGGTCGAACGTGATCAGGATTCCCAGACCAACGGTGACTGCAGAAATCATGAGAGGTAATGAAGTGATGGTTTCGAGTAGTTGAGACGATGTTGACTTGTAGGCAATTGCTAAAGCAATCATCGCTCCCACTACGGTGGCAATGAGCGATGCAACAATTGCAAACCTCGCGCTCACGAATAACGCATTCGTAGTGTCGCGAGACAACACGTGCGACCAGCCGGAAGCCGACCTCCATGCGACCGCAACGAGTGGAAGCAATGCGAGCACTCCAGTAGCAAGGGCAATGCAGGAAACTAGAACAATTTGTGCAGTTCCTGTCGGCCGAGCAGCGTGAACGTTGACAGTGAGTGGTGAGGTGTGGTGACGACCAAACTTTGTCCAGGCATACAACACGCCTACGAGGAAAATTGTTTGAATGATGCCAATTGCAACAGCGCCATTCAAGTCGCCAAGTTGCACCGAGCGAACATAAATTTCAGTTTCAAGTGTTGAGTAAGCGGGTCCGCCCAGTATTCGAACTGCGCCAAATGATGTAAAACAAAACAACGCCACTGCAGTACTCGCGAAACTGAGCGCCGGTCGAATGAGCGGAAAGGTAATGGTGCGAAACGTGTGCACCGTAGAAGCACCAAGTGTGTGCGCTGCATGAATGAGTTCCTGGTCAATTTGGGACCACCGTGGCATTACAAGGCGAACCACCACTGCCATGTTGAAAAATACGTGAGCAACGATGATGGCGAAAGCGGTGTAATGCAACTGACTAGGAAGCAATGCAAACAGTGCTGTTCCCACAACAACGGTTGGCAACAGGAACGGCGCTGTAACGAGTGCGAGGAGTAGTCGTTTTCCAATAAAAGAAAAGCGCGAAAGTACGAATGTCACTGGAAGTGCACATGCAACGGTGAGCACGGTGCTCAGTACGGTCTGCCACAGGGTGAACCACGCGATGCGTCTGAATCCAGAGCTTGAAATGACGTTGAGGAATGCATCGGCACTTGCACCACGCTGAACGATTACCGCGGTTGGAATGGCCAAGAAAGTCAGCAAAAACGCCGCTGGAGCAATGATTAGCCACCGCGTGCTTGTGGGGTACGGCGAGGCAATCATGTAGTTGATCTACTTAAAAACGATGGTTGACCACTCGTCGAGCCACGTTGCACGGTTTTTGGCGATCACATCGTACTCAACTGTGAGTGGGCTTTCTGGTCGCGAAATGTACCGCGTAAACGTTTCTGGAACGGTCGCTTTTGCATTTACGGGAAACACAAACTGTGTGAGAGGGAGGTCACTTTGAAATGCGATATCAGTGAGGTAGTCAATAAGCATTTGCGCCTCAGCCTTGTGCTTGGTTCCACGCAACACTCCTGCATACTCAACTTGTCCAAAGCAGGTAAGGGGAGCAACACCAGTTGGTGCAACATCTGTCGGTGGGTTTGAAAACAGCACTTCCGCGGCAGGGCTACTGCTGTAGCTCACCACAATTGGGCGATCACCTTTTCCGGTAGAGCCAGAGAACTCCGTGCTGTATGCCTGCGTCCAACCATCAACGACGAGTACTCCGTTTTCACGTAATGCTTTCCAGTAGTCCTGCCAACCAGTTTCGCCGAATTCGGCAACCGTGGCCAGAAAGAACGCAAGGCCAGGTGAAGAAGTAATTGCGCTTGGCACCACGAGCAAGTTTGCATATGTGCTGCTGGTGAGCGCATCAAGTGTCATAGGAGGAGCGATGTTGTTGTTCTTGAACCACGCAATGTCGTAGTTAATGCACACGTCTCCAGTGTCAACGGGGGTGACCTCGTGTCCTGGAATGTTTTGTACAACCGATTCGTTCATGGACGAAAGATTTGAGGTTTCGTATGACGAGAACATGTCGGCGTCGAGCGCGCGAGAGAGCAACGTGTTGTCTACACCCCACAACACATCTCCCTCTGGGTTGCCGGCTGTGAGTGCGGCCTTGGTGATGAGCTCGCCGGCATCGCCACTGCGTACAACATTGACTGTGATTCCAGTTGCTGCAGTAAATGCATCAAAGATGCCCTCGCTAGGAGTGAAGGAGTCGTGAGCAAGCAGTGTCAGCGTTACTGGACCATTCGAGCTAGACGAACTGCCATCAGATGTTCCTGAACATGCGGCAAATAACAGCACGCTCAGTGCAATTGCGGAAAACTTTTTCATGGGGGTACTTCTTTCAGTTGCTGAGGGCACTTGACTGAACGACAAACAGTGAACCTGCTTGCAATGAAATTACTGCAGTTTCTTCAATGAGTTGGTTGCTAATTCCACGCGAAGAATGTGGGGCAAGTGTTTCATTGGTGAGAGTCCATTTCAAACCAGTAGTGGTGATTCCCGATGCGGCTCCGCCCGCAGCGATAAGCCCAACGTTTGAGCCTTGTTTGCCAGTTATAGACACTGAAGCAGGGCCGTGTATGAGGTGCAGTATGGAGTTGTCCCACATTGCTTCGATTGTGCATTTTCGCAAACCTGGGTTCTGCAACACAGCAAATACACCGAGCTCATGGTCCAGGCGACCACCACCTTTAGTGATCAAGACGATCTTGTTGGCGCCCATCTCTACTGCTTTCAGTAGCGCAAGTTCGGCATCGGTGGAGTCTTTGTCGCGCGGAAGTTCGGTAATGGTGGTGCCGTTTGCTTCAACTGCCGCAAGAACTGCTTTATCAACAGAATCCATATCACCAATCACCACGTTCACTCGCAGTCCAAGGTCAATTGCACCGTGCAATCCAGAATCTGCAGCAATCACCAATTGATGTGCAGGAATGTATTGCTTAATTGCACGAGTAGGAGGGTTTCCTCCAAGCACAACGATTGCGGTAATTGAAGTGTGTGCAGTCATGAGATCAATGATGTCAGCGTTTGATATCGGGCTCGATGTGAATGATTACATTAAATGGCGTCACTGAACGAATACGAACTTCTGCTTGGTCAATGGCACGCGCCAATTCAGGAATTGAAATGCTTGGGTCAACATCAATTTTCGCCGCAACCAGCACATCGTCAGGACCAATGTGCAAGGTTTCCATATGAATGATTTCTTTGATGCGCGGGTCAACTTCAATCTGCTTTCTAAACTCAAGCTGCAATTCTGGATCAGCAGACTCACCAATAAGCAGATGCTTCATTTCGGATGCCAGCACAATTGCTATTGCAATCAACAACACACCGATTGAAATTGATCCGACCGCGTCCCATCGAGGGTCGCCGGTATAGCGCGCCAGTAGTAACCCTCCAAGGGCAAGGAACAGACCGGTTTCCGCACCGAAGTCTTCAAGAAGTACCACGGGCAATTCGGGTTGCTTCGTAGTTTTGATGTAACGGAACCACGAAACCTTTGCTGGTTTCAGCTTCTTGGCTTCTTTCATTGCTGTACGTAATGAAAGAGATTCCAGCACAATGGCAACACCCAGAATGACGAATGCCAGCGCAAAACTGCTCGTTTCCTGTGGGTGTCGAAATTTATGTACGCCTTCGTATAAGGCAAATACGCCGCCCAACATGAACAGCACTAACGCAACGACGAATGACCAGAAATACCGTTCTGCTCCAAAGCCAAACTGAAATTGCGCGGTTGGTTGACGCTTTGATCGCTTCGCACCAAGGAGCAGTAGGGCCTGGTTGCCTGTGTCTGCCAGCGAGTGAACGGCTTCGGCGAGCATTCCTGCAGATCCAGTAATGAAAGCGCCAACAAACTTGGAGACGGCGATTCCGAGGTTGGCCGAAAACGCCGCGTAAATTGCCTTTTTGCTGCCTTCGTTCACCTGTTAAGGATGCCACAGTTAGGCGCTCCTAACCCTCATGACGGTAGCCTTTTTTGCGTGAGCCCTTTCGCTAGCACTACCTCCGAGATTGACAAGACAGACTCGATCGTTTCAATTACGCCTGAAGCACATGTGAAGTTGCTTGAACTCCGCGACGCAGAAGCCGAAGGCGCACAACTTGGATTGCGCCTCGAAATTCTTTCTGAACCAGGCGAAGATTTCCGTTATGACCTGTCGTTTGATTTTTTCACCAAGGCTGCTTTCAGCGATGAAGTACGAACAATTGATGGATTGAAGATCATCGTTCCTGCAAAAGATATTGATGCGTTTCAAGGCGCCACCATTGATCACTCCGAAACACAAGGTTTGCTCATTCGTAATCCGAACAAGCCAAAGTCCCCGCAAATTGAGGGCCTTGTTCGCGACGATGAAATGTCGGCTGAAATTGAAACCATCGTTACTGCTGAAGTGAACCCGATGCTTGCAGCACACGGCGGATTCGTCACGTTTGCTGGCCACGACACAGAAGGAACTGCGTACTTCACCATGGGTGGTGGATGCCACGGTTGCTCAATGAGCCGTCAAACCATGCTTGAAGGCGTGCAGTCAATGGTGTCGGCAAAAGTGCCAACGATCACCAAGGTTCGCGACCTCACCGATCACTCAACTGGCGAGAACCCGTTCTTTAAATAAATACGGTTGACGCACGTACTGCATCAAAAATTGGGTTGAGTGCGGCGAAGACATCGCCAGCATCAATCAGTTTTTGGTGATCGCCCGTAAACACGATCAAACCCTTAATGAATGCTTCCTGCGCATTGATCTGCTCGGTAGCAATTCCAACAGCGGTTTCGTATGACTCGGTGAAGCGAACGTCTTCTGCTGGCGCTACGCCAGATGTGAAGGTAACGGAACCACTGCGAACTTGCAGGTGATAGGTGACATCTCCGAATGGAGTTCCCGTGACTACTTGAGTGAGTCCAACGGTGTGTTGCGAAGCAAGTGTCGAAAGTGTGGAGTCTGCGCTCACACCGGCCGACATGGCCGAGATCCATTCGGCGCTGAGATATCGAAGTGACGACATCTCAGCGCCGATTTGGAACGCCTAGTTACTTACGCTGCAACCATGCTCGTCGTCTTGCGACGCGAGAAGGAGATTGCAACAACCAAGATGGCGAGTGAGATGCCTGCGATTGCAAAGCGAACTCCATCGTTTTCTTGGTATTTGATGATTGCTGGAAGTGTGAGCAATGCAACCAAGTTCATCACCTTGATGAGTGGGTTAAGTGCTGGACCAGCGGTGTCCTTGAATGGGTCACCAACGGTGTCACCGATAACGGCTGCCTTGTGTGCATCGGAGCCCTTGCCGCCATGGTGGCCGTCTTCGATGTACTTCTTAGCGTTGTCCCATGCGCCACCAGCGTTGCTCAAATAGTTAGCCATGAGCTGGCCGGTGAGAATAACGCCTGCAAGGAACGCACCAAGTGCTGCGTAACCAATACCGAAACCAACAACGACTGGCGTAAGAACTGCCAAGAGTGCTGGGGTGGTGAGTTCGCGTAGCGATGCTGCGGTGCAGATGTCGATAACTGGGCCGTAGTCAGGCTGCTTGGTGCCGGCCATGATGCCGCCATCTTTGAACTGACTGCGTACTTCTTGCACAACAACACCAGCGGTGCGTCCTACTGCACGAATGGCAAGTGCCGAGAACATCATGGCAACGGAACCACCAATGAGTAGACCAATGAAGGTCTTTACATCGGAAACGTTGATCTGTGTTTCTGCAGCTTTGAAGATTGCTGAACCTTCAAGTGGCTTACCAGTAACTGCATCTTTCAATCCAAGTTCACCAGCAATGGTTTCGATGTACGAAGCGAACAATGCAACTGCTGCAATTACTGCAGAACCAATTGCGAAGCCCTTAGTAACAGCCTTTGTGGTGTTACCTACTGCGTCAAGGCTGACCAAGATCTTGCCGGTTTCGCCGTGCAATTCGCCGGCCATTTCAGCAATACCTGCTGCGTTGTCCGAAACAGGACCGAACGTGTCTTCAGAAACGATGACACCAGTTGTTGCGAGCATTCCCATGCCGCACAATGCAACGAGGTACAACGAGAACTGAATGTCTCCGCCACCCATCCACAACGTTGCACCAAGTGCAATTGCGATGCAGAGAATTGCGTATACCGATGACTCAAGTCCTGATGCAGTTCCTGCAAGAACAACAGTTGCTGGACCAGTTTCAGTGCTTTCCGCGATTTCCTGCACTGGGCCGTACTCGGTTCCAGTGAAGTATTCGGTCAAGCGACTGAGCACCTGAGCAAGGATCAAACCAACAACAACTGCTCCGAACAAACGGAAGCCGATCCATGACATGTCAACAGTTGATCCACCAAATCCTGCAGCACCCTTGTCCGGGTTGCCAACGTATTTGAATGCGAGTGCAAATGTTCCAACAACAGTGAGCAAACCAGCAACCAAGAAGCCACGGTTAATTGGCTTCAATGCGTTGGTTTCGCCTTCCTTGGCACGCACGGCGAATACGCCGGCGATGGATGCGATTACACCAATTGCACGTGCTGCAAGTGGGAACACCAAACCAAGTGCTGGGTTGAGTCCAACTGAGTTAAACGCTGCAACACCAAGAATGATCGATGCAACGAGAGTTACTTCGTAGCTTTCGAACAAGTCAGCGGCCATGCCTGCGCAGTCACCAACGTTGTCACCTACGTTGTCAGCAATTGTTGCTGGGTTACGTGGGTCGTCTTCTGGAATTCCTGCTTCAACTTTGCCCACCAAGTCGGCGCCGACGTCGGCTGCCTTGGTGAAAATTCCACCGCCAACGCGGAGGAACAATGCGAGCAATGATCCACCGAAGCCGAAGCCCACGAGCATTGCCGAAGATGTGTTTTGGAACAATGCGATGATCGCGGTTGCACCAAGCAAACCAAGACCAACGGTGAACATTCCTGCAACACCACCGGTGCGGAATGCAACTTGCAGTGCATCTTTCATCGAACCACGACGAGCCGCTGCTGCAGTGCGTACGTTGCCGCGAGTTGCAAGTGTCATACCGATGTAACCGGTAAGTCCTGATGCAACGCAACCAAGCACGAATGCAACGGTGCGGTACAAGCCGGATTGAACTTGGCTCAATGCTTCGCCACCTGCACCTGGTTTGGAAATTGCAACTGAAGTAAAGAACACGACTGCACCTACTGGTACAAGAATCATGCCGATGGTGCGGAATTGGCGCTTGAGGTAAGCCCCTGCACCAACTTGAATCGCGCGAGCGATCTCTTGCATTTTTGGTGTGCCTTGATCTTCTTTCAAGACCTGTACGGCTAGAAACCAGCCGACAAGCAAGGCAAGGATGGCTGCTGCGCCGGAAAGGCCCAGGATTGCCCATTCACCACCCTTAAGGGTGAATGTCTGCCAACCGCCTTCTGATGCGAGTATTGACGTCACGTGTATTTTCTCCGATGGATTAATAGGGCACGCCCCAATTGGGGGTCCCTGTGGAATGTGTCTTGGAAAGTGTAGATAATCGGCGCCCCTCAGGGCGAAATGGTCACCCTTTGCCTATATATAGGTCAATGTCACATGGCAGGGGTTCTCAGCCAGCGGGGCAGCAGAACTAGCGTAAAGGCGATCCTTATGGCAACTACTTCTTCAACACTGGATTCCAAGCGGGAGCCAGTAACGGCTACTGCCATTGGCACCCGTCGCAAACGTCCGTTCTTACTCGACTTGTACTCCACTGCTGTGGGCAAAAAGTACGTCATGGCCATCAGCGGTATCGCCATGATGGGTTTTGTTCTGTTCCACATGATTGGGAACTTGAAGATGTACATGGGTGAAACAGCCCTTAATCATTACGCCGAGTTCCTCAAAGAATTGTTGTACCCGCTTGCGCCTAAGGGCGTGGTGTTGTGGATTCTGCGTGGCGGACTCATCACCATGTTGTTGCTTCACCTGCATGCAGCATGGTCGCTTACGCGTTTGAATCGTTTCGCTCGTGCTGTGAAGTATCAAGGTCCGCGCGATTATCAAGTTGCAAAGTTTGCAAGTCGCACCATGCGTTGGACCGGCATCATCGTGTTGTCATATTTGATCTGGCACATTCTTGACCTCACTTTGGGAGTGGTGAACACCACGGGAACCAATGGTGAGTTTGTGAAGGGTGAGGTGTATCAAAATGTGTTGAACAGTTTGAATCGTCCAGTAGTTGCCGCGTTCTATGTCATCGCCAACGTGTTGCTGGGTATTCACTTGTTCCACGGAGCATGGAGCATCTTTCAATCGCTCGGTTGGAACAATCCTCGATTCAATACATGGCGTCGTGGTTTTGCCACAGCATTTGCCACCATCGTTGTTGTTGGCAACGTGTCCTTTCCCATTGCGGTTATCGCAGGAATTGTGAAGTAGGAACTTATGAATACGTTTAACGCAAAAATTCCAGCAGGTGCATTGCACGAAAAGTGGGACAACTACAAAGCGGATGCAAAGTTGGTCAACCCAAACAACAAGCGCAAGTTTAAAATCATTGTTGTTGGTACAGGTCTTGCAGGTGCATCTGCTGCTGCAACGCTTGCTGAACTGGGTTACCAAGTTGATGCATTCACGTTCCACGATTCACCGCGTCGAGCACACTCCATTGCGGCACAAGGTGGAATTAACGCAGCAAAGAATTACCAGGGCGACGGCGACAGCATCAACCGCTTGTTCCAAGACACCATTAAGGGTGGCGACTTCCGTTCACGCGAAGCGAACGTTCATCGCTTGGCTCAGGTTTCAGTTGACATCATTGACCAAATGGTTGCCCAAGGTGTTCCATTCGCTCGCGAATACGGCGGATTGCTAGACAATCGCAGCTTTGGTGGCGCACAAGTAAGCCGCACGTTCTACGCGCGGGGTCAAACTGGCCAGCAATTGCTCATTGGTGCGTATCAACAGATGGCTCGTCAGGTTGGTTTGGGCGGAGTTCGTTTGTTTAACCGCACCGAACTTATTGACACCGTGACCATCGACGGTCGTTGCGCAGGAATTGTTGTGCGTGACTTGCTGACTGGAGAAATTCAGTCGCATGCAGCCCATGCAGTTGTGTTGGCAACTGGTGGATACGGAAACGTGTTCTTCTTGTCAACAAATGCAATGAACTGCAACGTGACCGCTGCATGGCGTGCGCATCGTCGTGGCGCATTGTTCGCCAACCCTTGCTACACACAAATTCACCCAACATGTATTCCTCAGGCAGATGAAACGCAATCAAAACTCACGTTGATGAGCGAGTCGCTGCGTAACGATGGGCGAGTATGGGTGCCAAAGCGCGCCGATGACAATCGACCTGCAGATCAGATTCCTGAAGGTGAGCGTGACTACTACCTCGAGCGTTTGTATCCGTCGTATGGAAACTTGGCACCACGTGACATTTCTTCTCGCGCAGCAAAGCGACTAGTCGACAAGGGCCAGGGAATTGGGCCACTGAAAAATGGTGTCAACTTGGACTTCTCTGCAGCCATTGAACGACTTGGTCGCGATGTGGTGGAAGAGCGCTACGGCAACTTGTTCCAAATGTATGAGCGCATTGCCGGCGAAGACCCATACAAGACGCCGATGCGTATTTATCCAGCAACTCACTACACCATGGGTGGCTTGTGGGTGGATTACGAGTTGATGACGAACATTCCTGGTCTATATGCAACCGGTGAAGCAAACTTCTCCGACCATGGTGCAAACCGACTTGGTGCTTCGGCATTGATGCAAGGGTTGGCAGACGGATACTTCGTGTTGCCGTACACCATTAGCAATCAGCTGGCATCGTTGCTTGGAAAAACTATTCCAGGAACCGATCACCCAGCGTTCAAGCAAGCCGAGACAGAAGCAAGTGCTCGCTACAACGGCTATTTGAATGTGAAGGGCAAGCGTTCACCAGATTGGTTCCATCGCGAACTTGGCAAAATCATTTGGAATGAATGTGGCATGGAGCGCACGCGCGAAGGATTGCAAAGCGCACTCTCCGATCTTCCTGCTCTGTACGAGGAATTCAAGACCGACTTGCGTGTTACGGGAACTGGCGACAGCACCAACCAGACTCTCGAAAAGGCCGGCCGTGTTGACGATTTCTTCCAGTTGGGAATGGCCATGTGTCAAGACGCCCTCACTCGTGAGGAAAGCTGCGGCGCTCACTTCCGTTCTGAGTATCAAACAGAAGAAGGCGAAGCCTTGCGTAACGACGACAAGTTCTGTCATGTTGCTGCATGGGAATGGACAAACGATCCAATGAAGCCAACTCGCCACGCTGAAGAGTTGGTTTTTGAAACTGCACATCTCGCAACAAGGAGCTACAAGTGAGCCATCTCAAGAATCTCAAATTGAAAGTTTGGCGCCAGAAGGGCCCAGCAGATTCGGGCCGCTTTGAGAACTACACCATTGATGAAATTAGCGACGAAGCTTCATTCCTCGAAATGCTTGATGTGTTGAATGAACAGTTGATTAGCGACAACAAAGAAGCTGTGGTGTTTGACCACGATTGCCGCGAAGGAATTTGCGGAACGTGTTCGCTGATGATTAACGGTGTTGCACATGGTCCGCAAAAAGCAACGACAACTTGCCAGTTGCACATGCGTACGTTCAAGAGTGGCGACACGATCGTGGTTGAGCCTTGGCGAGCAACCGCATTCCCGATCATTAAGGACCTCATGGTCGACCGTGGAGCATTCGACCGCATCATCGAATCTGGTGGATTTATCACTGCCGTAACTGGTGGTGCACCAGATGCAAACCTCATTCCAATTCCAAAACCGGTTGCCGATGCCGCAATGGATTCGGCCGCATGCATCGGTTGCGGTGCGTGCGTTGCTGCATGCCCGAACGGTGCTGCCAACTTGTTTACTGCAGCAAAAATTTCGCACCTCAACTACCTGCCGCAAGGTCAAGCAGAGCGCCACAAGCGCACTGAAGCCATGGTGGAGACAATGGATGAACACTTTGGCTCATGTACAAACCATGGAGAATGCTCCGCGGCATGTCCGAAGGAAATCTCTGTGGATGTCATTGCGCTCATGAACAAGGATTACCGCGCATCGAAGTTTAAGAACCGCAAAGAACTCAGTCGCTAGTTTGCGACAAAACTAAAACATGCTGAGCCAGCTTGCTTCATGGGTTGAAACGGTCATTGAAAAAATTGGATACTTAGGTGTCGGGTTGCTTGTCGGGCTAGAAAACGTCATTCCGGTAATTCCTTCTGAAATTGTTCAGCCGTATGCCGGATTTGTTGCGCAAAAGGATGGTTTTGGCGCGGTTGTGCTGATGATCATTGTGGCAACCATTGGATCCGTTGTCGGATCGCTTGCCATGTATGGAATCGCTGCCAGCATCGGGCCTGTTCGTCTGCGCGCTTTTGTTAATCGCTATGGCAGTTGGGTGGGTATAAGCGAACACGAACTCACACGAGCAGAAAATTGGTTTGATCGTCGGGCGACAATTGCCGTATTGGTGGGTAGGTGCGTTCCGCTCATTCGTGCAGTGGTCTCAATTCCTGCGGGTTTTAGGCGAATGAAATTGATGCCATACATCGTGTACACCGCAATTGGCAGCCTGGTGTGGAATATTTTGCTGATTGGTGCTGGCGCGTTACTTGGAGATAACTGGGAACGCGTTGGCGAAGTATTTTCGCCTATCCAGAAGTTGGTGGAACTGGCGGTGGTGGCGGCGGTAGTGGTGTTTGCTTGGCTGCGGGTGCAGCCGCTGCTGCAACGGAAGCGCGCGAAATAACTTCACGCGTTTTCGGTTCTCCTGCATAAATAATTCTGATTGCTGTTGCGCCAATCATCAGTGTGATGAGTGCAATTGCAAATCCTTGATACAACAACGTTGATCTGTCGGTACCTGCACTTAATGAGTGAATTGACGTGGTGACGAACATGCCGTAACTGAGGAAGTGGATTGCTCGCCATAGTTTGCGCGGAATCTTTTTCATTGCCCACGAACTGACCTGCACTGCAAGCAACATGTACATGCTGACAATGCCCCATGCGATTGCACCCGGTTTCCAGGCTGAAGACATCGGGACGACGATGTCTTTCACACTGAACTGCACGTATGAATCGGCCATAATCGCGGCGATGTGAATTGCAGTTCCCAAAAGAGTAAGAGTTCCAAGCCATGTATGTAAATCACGTAACCAGGCTGGACGGTCATATGGCTTCAACATGCGAGTTGACAACAAGATTCCCCACAGGGTTGTGGCTGCCAGAAGTGCCCACGTAACGATTCCTGAAGAACGCGAAAGAAACCACCAAAATTGTGCATTCATGAGACGCATTCCTTCCACGTTGAACTTTCAATGATGTCACCATC
Organism: uncultured Acidimicrobium sp.; assembly: GCA_903895515.1. Taxonomy (GTDB): domain Bacteria; phylum Actinomycetota; class Acidimicrobiia; order Acidimicrobiales; family Ilumatobacteraceae; genus UBA3006. The sequence goes on from CAITUB010000146.1 coordinate 12,921, forward strand.
TACCGTAACTGCCATTGCGGCCATACCGAGTTGGTCAATCAGGGGCATTCCTTGTTCGAGTCCACCTACGAGCAATGCAGTTGCAAATACTTCAGCCCACACTGCTTCAGATGCAACAACGGTGGATTGCACAAGTTGGCCAGCAGTTTCGGTGAGTGGTGCAGATGTACGAGGGTTCAGTACATGATGCATTTCGCCAAGAGGTCCAACCCAACGTTTGCCACGAGTAGACGAAGTTGCAATGCCACCAGATTTCAGGCCAAGCGTTGTGAGGTCTTTGCTTTCATCAAATGGTGATTCAACCGCAACTGACCAACCGCCAGCACCTTCGCTATCTCCAGCAATTCGCATGTCGCCTCCAATGCTTGCGCAGACACCAGCTGCACCAAGCGACATGAGCTCTGTAGCAACGATGTCTGCAGCTAAGCCCTTGCCAAGACCACCGGGGTCGAGCGTTGCTCCACTTGGAAGTCGGACAGCACCGCTCACCGAATCGATGCGCGTTTCGCCGAGGGGTATTGCCCACTGCGCATTTGGAGCGATGTCCGATTTCATTGAACTATCTACGCGCGAAATGCCATAGCCAAGCCCAATAAGTGCAGGTAATAGCGATGGGTCAAATAGCCCGTGTGTTCGTGCTTGCGCATCTACCAAGTAACGCACCAGAGTGACTGTGTCGGCACTGACGTACATTTCTTTTCCATCAGAGTTGTTGATGAGCGAAATTTCGCTCGTATCGATAAACC
>CAITUB010000147.1 GCA_903895515.1 uncultured Acidimicrobium sp.
AGGTGCTTGGCGATGGCGCTCACATTTGCTCCGGAGATTCGATACCTAATAATGCCAGCCCACGCTCCATTACCCGAGCAGTGAAATCGCACAATGCCAACCGACTCATCTTCTGTTCTTCAGAGTCGGCGCGCAAAATTGGGCAATGTTCATAAAACGAGCTGAACTCGCTGGCCAACTCGTATAAATACGTGCACAAGCGATGCGGGCTGTACTTGTCGAGCGTGTCCCACACTGCGGTATCAAACTGCAACAAGCGCACGGTCAATGCTCGTTCTGCGCTGTGGCCAAGTGTTGGCGTAATTCCGCGTACCGCAGCACGATCAACACCAGTCCTGCGAAAAATACTGCAAATGCGCGCATGTGCGTACTGCAAATACGGCGACGTGTTGCCCTCGAACGCCAGCATGCGTTCCCAGTCGAAGACATAGTCCTTAATGCGATCGGTAGAAAGGTCGGCGTATTTCACCGCACCAATTCCAATTTGACGCGCAACCTCTGCTTGTTGTGCCGCAGGTAACTCTGCGTTCTTTTCTTTCACCGCATCTGCAGCGCGCTCAACCGACTCGGTAAGCAATGCATCCAGTTTCACTACTTCACCACTCCGACTTTTCAAGATTTTGCGGTCTGCGCCAAGCACATTGCCAAACGCAACGTGAGTGAGCTCTGTGCTTTCTGGAACCCAGCCCGCCTTACGCGAAACCACTGCAACCATCTCTAAATGTTGCGCCTGTGGTGATCCAACTACGTACAACACCACGTTTGCACCAATTCGCTCCACGCGATCGATCACGCATGCAAGGTCGCTCGTTGCGTAGTTGTATCCACCATCGGTTTTGCGAATGATTAATGGCAGTGGCTCGTTCTCGCGATTCAAGAACCCTTCAGGAAACACCACTTCGGCGCCATCGCTCATTTCAATCAATCCAGAAGCGCGCAGTCTGTCCACTACTTGTGCAAGCAGCGGGTTGTATGCGCTTTCGCCCATCAGGTCGTCGGCAGTGAGCAACACTCCAAGCGTGCGATACACCTTGTCGAAATAGCGAGTGCTCTCGCCCACCAACAAATTCCACATGCGCAGAGTTTCTTCGTCGCCACCCTGCAGCAACACCACACGTGCACGAGCGCGTTCTTTGAATTCATCGTTCGAATCGAACTTCGTTCGTGCCTGACGATAAAACGAGTCGAGGTCGCCAACGGACAATTCGTTGGCTGCTTCTGTTTCACCCAAGTCGATGAGATGCTCAATGAGCATTCCAAACGGAGTGCCCCAGTCACCAATGTGATTTTCGCGAACAACACTGTGGCCAACAAACTCGAGCATGCGAACTAACGCGTCACCGATGACCGTGCTGCGCAAGTGCCCAACGTGCATTTCTTTTGCAACGTTTGGCGCCGAGTAGTCGACAACTACTTTTAACTTCGCAGGAGCATTGCGCACACCAAGGCGCGAATCTGCGGCAGCGGCAACAAGCTCGCTTGCCAAAAACTCATTCGAAAATGTGACGTTGATAAAGCCAGGCCCAGCAATTTCTGTAGCACTGCACACTGCCGAAAGGTCGACGGAATCCAACACCATCTGCGCAACTTCGCGAGGTGTCTTGCCCAACACTTTTGCCAGTGCGAGCGAACCGTTTACTTGCGCGTCGGCCCTGTCGCTTCTGCGAACAACCGGGTCGCTATCTACGCCGCCAGCAATCTGCGTAAAGGTTGGCCGCAGCAGTTCAGCAACGGTAAGGACCGGGTCAGCCATAGTCCTTCTATTGTTGCCGACCGCACCGCACTAACTGCACCTAATTCAAAATCCCAACAATCGTGCGAGCGATAGCCTGACGGTAATTAGGCCCTCGTAGCTCAGTGGATAGAGCGTCGGTTTCCGGAACCGCAGGTCGTAGGTTCGATTCCTATCGAGGGCGCGAAGACTTCAGCCGAGCGCTGACTTCACCAAGGCTGCAATTTTCCCACCGTCGGCACCAGAGCCAACTCGGTCGCGAACTGCCTTCACCACAGCACCCATTGCCTTGCCACCCGTTTGACCTGCTGCAGCAGCCTTTGCAATTTCATCAGCAACAATTGCTGCAACTTCGTCATCGCTCATTGCCGCAGGTAGATACGCCTCAATAACTAGGAGTTCTGCGCGTTCTTTCGCCGCTGCTTCTGTGCGACCTGCATCGGCATAAATCTGTGCGGACTCGGCGCGCTTCTTTGCTTCGCTCTGCAACACCTTGATTGCCTGATCATCGGTCAGCACAATTGCTTCGTCGCCAGCAACTTCAGCATTTTGAATTGCCGAAAGGACCATGCGCAACGTGGAAAGCTTCGCCTCTTCGCGTGCCCTCATAGCTTCAGTGATGTCTGCCTTTATACGGTCTTTAAATGTTGTCACGCCTCTATTCTGCCCGCTTTTACGTGGCATGACGAGCCTTCAATATGGCCTGCTCTCTACACTGTTATTACTCATGAACAACGAGACCTTCGAACTCTTCTTTTCCATGCTGAGTGTTGCGTTGTTGGCTGGAACCCTTGTTGTCCTAGTTGCACGTATGTTGTACTCGCGCAGCACCTCTGCTCGCGCAATTATTTCTGCATTTGCTCCGTGGGCACTGCCACTTGCCGCAGCGGTCACCACCACCTGCGCACTGGGCAGTCTGTATTTTTCCGAAATCGTGAACTACAAGCCATGCAGGTTGTGTTGGTTCCAGCGCACCATGATGTACCCGCTTGCGATACTGCTCATCGTCGCAGCACTTGTTAAGGACAAAAAGATCTGGCGTTATGCAGTTCCACTTGCATCAATTGGCATCACCATCTCTACCTACCACTGGTTCTTGGAACGCTTTCCGAACCTTGATGCCGGTGTGTGTGATGTTGATGTTCCGTGCGAATTTATTTGGTTCCAGCACTTTGGTTTCGTCACACTGCCGTTTATGGCACTCACTGGGTTTCTTGCAGTACTCGTATTCACCACCCTTCCAAACACACAAACGGAGTAGTCATGAGTAATTCATCATCAGGTCGCGGCAAATTCATCGTTGGCGCAATCATCGCAATCGTCATCGGTGGTGCTGCCATCGTCGCTATTTCATCAAGCGGTTCGAAGTCCGACACCGCAACAGGTGCAGTATCTGAATTCAGCGACATCACTGTCACTGGCGATGCTCTTCCTGCTTTCGATTCAGTGTCAACTGCTATTGACACTGCAATTGGAATGCCTGCGCCTGTTATTTCTGGCAAAGGCTTCACTGGCACATCAATCACCACAGAGGGAACCGGCACACCAATGCTGGTGGTCTTTCTTGCCCACTGGTGCCCACACTGCCAGCGTGAAGTTCCTCTGCTTGTGCAATGGGAGAAAGACGGCAAGACACCAACTGGAATTGATGTCATTGCAGTAGCAACTGGCACCGACCCAGCGAATCCGAACTACCCGCCATCTGAGTGGCTTGCCCGCGAACAGTTCCCAGCACTATGGCCGGTAATCGCCGATTCGAAAGACAAGGCTGCTGCAAATGCATTTGGCTTGTCGGGTTACCCATACTTCGTTCTTGTGGATGCACAAGGAAACGTGTTCAAGCGTGCAAGCGGCGAAGTTGCAATGGATGACTTGACCGCCATGATCAACCAAATGATTGGCGTATAACGCCACATTCTCAAGTTGAGAATCATTCTCATTATCGCTAGAGTGGCGTTATGAGAATGATTCCCAAAAGTCTTGCGCTCGGCGCCGGAATCATTGTTCTTCTCGCTGCATGTTCGTCAACGAAACCACAGACAACTACGCGACCAAACATTGTGGTCACCTACTCGGTGCTCGGCTCTGTTGTTAGCGACTTAGTTGGCGACGGCGCCACGGTCACCGTGCTCATTCCAGATGGTCAAGACCCGCACGAGTTTCAACCATCGGCGCGCGACATCGAAACCATCAACAACGCCAGCATCGTGATTTCAAATGGACTCGATTTCGAAGAAGGCTTACTTGAAGTTCTGGCTACTGCCGAATCAAACGGAGTTCCGCAATACCGAGTGGGCAACAACATCGCACAGCGAACAGTCGAAGGTGAACACGTTGTTGCCGATCCACACCTGTGGCTTTCACCAATCAATTTCATTCAAGCACTCCCCTCGCTTACTAGTGCAATCAATACAGCAACTGGGCTTTCCATTAACTCAGCAACAGAGTCGGAACAACTGAAGCAGCTAGACAACGATGTTTCAGAGTTGATGAGCACCATCAACTCGTGTGTGATGGTGAGCGGACACGATGAGTTGGGATACTTTGCAGACCATTACGGCTGCACGGTTGTAGGCGCAATCATTCCTGGTTTGTCCACCACTTCCGAAGGAACAGCAAAGCAGCTTGCGGTGTTGAAAGATCTTTCTGTAGCCAACAATGTGAAAGCAATTTTCACAGGTCTTGGCACTCCGCAAAATGTCGCCGACCAATTGGCTAACGAACTCAACATCAAGGCAGTAACGCTGAGCACGCATTATTTGCATGATGCTGCGAACTACCGTGAGTTCATGCTCAATCTTGCAAACCAGATTGTTGATGCATTGCAATGAACTATCTCATTGACCCATTTGCAAACAACGAGTTCATGAGGCTTGCTTTGTTTGGTGGAATCTTGGTGGCTTGCACCTGCGCAATCGCCGGAACGTTTGTGGTGTTGCGCGGTTTGGCCTTTGTTGGTGACGCACTCGCCCACGGCGTGCTTCCCGGAATTGCAACAGCAATGTTGCTTGGAGTGTCGGGAATTGTTGGAGCAGCAATTGGTGCAGCAGTCATGATGGGCGGCGTCAGTGTGGTGTCTCGCCGATTCAGACTTTCAGGCGACACTGCAATTGGTTTGCTCTTCGTTGGCATGCTCGCTCTTGGCGTCATGATTACTTCGCGTTCATCTTCATTTGTTGGTGATCTCGCCCACATTTTGTTCGGCGAATTACTGGGCATCACCACAACTGACCTTGCATGGCAGTTCATTGCACTCGTCATTGTTGGAATAATTGCCTTCGTTGGCCGTCGCCCCTTCCTGCTGCTATCAGTAGATGACGGCCTCGCCCGCACCTCCGGGTTCTCCGCTCGCCTGTTCCACAACGTGATGCTGACCATGGTGGCCATCACCGTGATCGCCAGTTTCCAAACCGTTGGCACCTTGCTGGTGCTGGGAATGCTCATTGCTCCAGCAGCCACTGGCTCATTGTTCGCCCGACGGATTGAGTCCATGATGCTCATCGCGGCACTCGTTGGCTCGTTGTCTACATATATAGGTCTGCTCGTGAGCTACCACTACGACTTAGCGGCTGGCGCAAGCATTGTGCTTACCGCAGTAGTTATCTTCGCTATTTCAGCGACGGCAAATGAAATTCGAAAGTCTCGTGGTCACGACCACCACGATCACGAACATCCACACGTTCACGGCGAGATCCACGTCTGATGACCTCCATTCACGCATCCTCGCTTGCAGTCGGATACGGCAAACGCCCGGTAGTCGACAACATCTCGCTCAATATGCAACCAGGCGAACTTCTCGTACTCATTGGCACGAACGGTTCTGGAAAATCAACGCTGCTCAAAACTTTGGCCGGACTCATCAATCCAATGCACGGCGACTTGTCGCTACTTGGGTCTGCACCAGGACAACTTCCGACCCAAGTTGCTTACCTACCTCAACATCCTGTTTCATCACACACACTTCCATTGTGCGTGCAAGACGTTGTTGCCATGGGCCGTTACGCACACCTCGGTCTGTTCAAGCGCTCAACAGATACAGACCGCGCAATCGTGTTGGAATCCATGAAGCGAACCGGCATTGACAGCCAGGCAAACGATCCAATTCGCGATCTATCGGGTGGTCAACAACAGCGAACGCACCTTGCACAAGTACTTGCACGTCGAGCAGAAGTGTTGCTGCTTGATGAACCAACTGCCGGACTCGACTTAAATGGTCGCAAAGCAGTTTCCGATCTGATTGCAACAGAACGAGCCCGCGGCGTAACTGTGGTGCTTGCCACCCACGAACTTGCCGATGCGGAATCTGCAGACCTCGTGATGCTGTTGGCGCAACGAGTTGTTTCCTTAGGCGCACCGGCAGATGCACTTCGCGACGAATACTTACGCGAGTGTTTCGGCTTTACTCAGCCGCACTAATTCCTTCAAGCTTCATTAGCTGCCGTTTCATTTTCAAGCCGAGTGAATAGCCACCAAGGCCGCCATCACTTGCAATCACCCGATGACATGGAACAACAATCGGAATTGGATTCTTTCCGTTAGCCGAACCAACAGCTCGAAACGCTTTGCCATTACGCATTGCTTTTGCCTGTTCACCGTAAGAAATGGTTTTTCCGAACGGAATTCGTGTCAGCGTTTTCCACGCTTTCACTTGAAATGGCGTTCCACGTAGATCTAGAGGAATATCAAACTTCTTTCGATCGCCAGCGAAATATTGCGCTAATTGTTTCCGTGCCTCTGCGAGTATCTCCTGTGCTCGACCATCAGGTTTCGTTGCTTCCTTGCTGTATTTCGCCTTCACATCGATAGCAATAAGGCCCTTTTGTGATGCACTTAATCGAAGCTTTCCAACAGGTGAATCAACCACCAATTCGTTACGAACAATTTGCTCGGTCTTCATAGTTAAAAACCTACCCCATATGTCAAACCTGTAAAACTCAATTGCATGACAGCAACCGTGATGACCGACATTGAAAGTCCAGCAAAAAAGCGCATCGCTTTAGTTGCACACGACAACATGAAAGACGAAATGTTGGAGTGGGCACAGGCCCACCG
>CAITUB010000148.1 GCA_903895515.1 uncultured Acidimicrobium sp.
CACTTGCAGAGAAGCACCCAGGCGCAGAGTTGTTCACCATTGTGGGAGACGATGCTGCAGCGGGGCTTACGTCGTGGACACGTGTTGACCAAGTTGCCGAGTATTCGCAGTTGGTTGTGGTTGACCGACCAGGTGTTGCAGTTAGATTGCCAAAAGAATTCGTCTGGTTGCGAGTGGAGTCGCCGCGACTTGAAGTGAGTAGCACCGATTTACGTTCGCGCTTTAGCGATGGCCGACCACTTGATTACTTGGTGACCGAGCCCGTGCTTCATGTCATAGAGCAGCGTGGCCTGTATGGGTCTGCTGCGAGAATGAATTAGTCATGACCGCAATACCTTCACGCCAACGTCGGCGTTTACTTGCAGCTGCAATATGCGGGCTTGGCGCAGCATGCTTGCTTCCAGTTGGTGTGGTGTTCGGCGCAAAGTCATTGCTTGGATCATCGGGTGGACAAAACGTTGACTCAACTGGCGCGCTGAAAATTCCTTCTACACCTGCAGCGCTGTTGGCGACCATTAACGATGTCAATGATGTAACCAGCTTGACTGCGTTCGTATTGAACACCACGGGAGTTGGCGGAACAATTATTTCGCTTCCGGTTGGAACGCGTGCCGACGTTATTGCCAACCAAGACCCGCATCGTTTGGGCGACACCTATGCGCAAGCTGGCATGGAAGCGTTGCTACTTGATGCCGAAGGTGCACTTGATGTGACATTCAGTGTTGCTGCTGCGGTGAGTGCAAATGATTTGACCGGTGTGTTCTCGGTGTTGCCTGCAATCAACGTGAACTTTGATCAACCGGTCGTGACGAGCAGCTTTGTTATGCCAGACCCTGCGTCAACAACAACGGTGAAGTTGAAAGCAACAGAGACAACTCTTCCACCACAACCCGTGCCGGTTGACAATGAAGTGTTTCCTGCTGGCGAAACAACGTTGACACCAGATCAGATTTCAAGTGTGCTCGCCTCGAAGCGAGTTGGTGAACTTGAACTCGATCGATTCGCGCGAGTGAAGTCGGTGTGGACAGGTATTGCTGCAGCAGTTGGCGAAGGCCTAACGCCAGAGCAAGCGCAAATTACCGAGACCAGCATTGCCGGTGAAATACCGAGTGATATCGGTGCATTTATGCGCAGAGTGTTTGCCGGCCCAATTCAGGTGTGGCAACTGAGTGGGCAGCCGTTGTCTGGTGCCGATAACCCTGCAGGACTCGACTTGTATGCGCTTGACAAATTTGAAGTGCTCATGATTTTGGCAAACGTGGCGCCAAGCAGTTTGTCGCTGCCAACCGGTTCGCTCACAGTGCAGATTGACAGCTCGTTCAACGACCCCAATATCACTCACGACGTTGTGGAACGCCTGAATTTCATTGGACTTTCTGTGGCGCTTATTCGCGAACTTGAAGGCGAAGTGAAGCAACAGACTCAAATTCGCTACTCAGACCCAGCAATTGTGGACATTGGCAAGGCTGGCCTGGAGTCGGTATTGGGCAAGATCAAATTCATGAAGAAAAAGCAGCCAGTGCAGGGAATTAGCGCCCAAATCGTGATTGGCAAAGACTTTATGGACTTCATCACTGCTAACCCAGAGCTTCCAAGCACTACGGTGGCGCCAAGTGAATAAAACAATGAACAAAACTGACGCTGCAGAAGTTGCTGTCATTGCGGCACGCGCTGCAGATGACAAGCAAGGCAGCAACATCATTGTTCTCAATGTCGGTGACATTCTGGCCATTACTGAAATGTTTGTTGTTGTGAGCGCCAGTAACTCGCGCCAGTTGCGCACCATTGCTAACGAGATCACCGCCAAAATTCGTGAAGAGTCCGACCGTCCGTTGTTGCGTAGCGAAGGCATGTCGGAACAGCAGTGGGTGTTGCTGGACTACGGCGATGTGATCGTGCATATCTTCTCGGAA
>CAITUB010000149.1 GCA_903895515.1 uncultured Acidimicrobium sp.
GACCACGGCGGCGATTCGCGCACAGCAAGCGCCAGCATCAACGATTTGAGTGAAGCTCGCCGCGTGTTGCTGAGTTCATAACGTCATGGTCGTGCGCGGGGTAGTGCTGTTTCCTGGTGCGGGTAGCAGTCGTGATCATGCTGCCCTTATTGCCATTGAGAAACACCTCAGCCCTCTGCCGGTGTTGCGAGTTGATTTTCCGTATCGCACAGCAGGCAAGAAGTTTCCTGACAAGGCGCCAGTGTTGGTGCAGTGTGTAAAAGACGAAGTGCGTGCATTCGCCCGTGAACTTGGATGCGAGACAACCGAGCTCGTCATTGGTGGTCGTTCGATGGGTGGCCGTATGTGCACCATGGCAAGTTCCGATAGTGAAGATCAACTCAGCGTTGCTGGAGTGATGTGCATTGGGTACCCACTGCATCCGCCAAAAAAGCCTGAACAATTACGAACCGAGCACCTGCCGCGGTTGGCCGTAAAAGCCCTATTTATTAGCGGAACTCGTGATGAATTTGGCACCCCGGAAGAGCTGGCGAGTGCATTTGCACTGCTTCCGTCGCCACCTGTTGTTCATCTCATCGAAGGTGGTCGACACGAACTGAAAGGTCACGATGAACGCGTGGCCACACTGTTGAAGGACTGGCTACGAACTGTGTAAGTGTGCATCCTCGGGATTGATGTCTTCAAGTTCGAGGTGTGCAGTTTCGGGATACTTCGCTGCAACGAGTGCCGCAACGATGACAGGGCCAAGTGCAAACGTGAGCATGACGCGGCCATACGACATGCCGTTGTCGAGTAGGAATCCAGCGAAGATGAGCCCAACACTGCCGCCAATGAGCGAAGCAACCATGATGAGAATTGACGCCATGTTGCGGTGTGCGGTGGGGAACAGTTCGCTGCGAAACACCGCCATTGCAGGGTATGAAACTCCGAGAAGCACTCCGCCGAAAATTGCCGCACTCCACATTGCGAGCCCATGCAGCGCAAATGACGAAGCGAACAGCAAGGTTCCCGTTGGCACGGTGGCAATGGCAACGGCTTTACGTCCAATCTTGTCGGCAAGGCGACCACCAGCTACTAGTCCAAACGTTGCTGGAATGGTGGTGATGGTGATGAACATGGAAATTTCAAACGCGGAATATCCACGCACATCTTTGAGATAGCGAGATTGAAAGATAGATGCGGTTGCAACGAACACATTGGTGAGCACGGCGACTGCAATTTGTAACCACAAACGGTCGCGGTGAATGTGAGTTTCTACATCGGTGTGATGGAGTTGCTCTTCGTGAAGCGCGAGGAATCGTTCGGTCTCAGGAAGCGAACGAGTAAGCACGTACGCCACAGCCAACCATGCAATTCCTACGAGATATACCAAGCGCCATGACGATTCGGAAATGCCGGCGAGAGGAATTGCGCCTACTGCTGAACCTGCGCCAACGCCACTACCCACAGCCAAAATACTGAGCGCCCATGCACGAGTGTTAGTGCCCATTTCTTCTGTGGCAAATACCAAAACAAATACCGTGAGCGCGATGCCGAGTGGCCTGCCAATGGTTTGTGTTGCAACCAGAAATGCGAACGACGGCGAAAGCGCACCGAGAGAAATAATGAGTGGCGCTAGCCAAGCAAGACCAATGATGACGCGTCGCCTTCCCACTTTGTCGGCGTACGAAGCAATAGGAATTGCAATGATGACTCCCCAGCGCACGATGGCTGCGGCGAAACCTTGACCTTGTTCTGAAATATGAAATTCAGTCGATGCATACGCAACAGTTTGCGTAAAAACGGTGTTCACATAGGCGGCGGGAAGGCAGGCAAGCCACAGCAGTTTGAGCACACTTTTTTGCCGAAGGGTCAGTGGCTCAGGCGCCGAAAAACCCCATATTCGGCTGTATTTCTTGGGGTAAGTGCTACTTGTTGCCACTGCGCGAGCATACTGATTGCGTCATGCAGATTGTTGTTGAGCATTCCGAAGCGCTGCGAGGCGAGGTTCAGGTTCCGGGAGCCAAGAATTCGGTTCTCAAACTGATGGCCGTGACCCTGCTTGCCGAAGGCGAGTACCGCCTGACGAATGTTCCCGATATTGCAGACGTTGACACGATGTGCGACCTGTTGCGTGCACTTGGAGTGCAATCAAAAAGAATAGGCACACACGAACTAGTACTCACCAATACGGGAAACATCACTCCGGTTGCCCCGTTTGAACAAGTAGACCGAATTCGGGCGTCAATAAATGTGCTGGGTCCTCTTGTGGGTCGGTACGGAAGTGCAGACATTGCGATGCCGGGTGGCGATGACTTTGGATCGCGACCAATTGACTTGCATGTCATGGGTTTAGAAGCGATGGGTGCAACGTTTGAACTGAATAGAGATGGCATTCGTGCGACGGCAAAAGATTTGCATGGAGCAACTATTGAGCTGAAGTTTCCAAGTGTTGGCGCGACCGAGAACATTTTGACTGCTGCAGTTCTGGCAAATGGAGTCACGGTTATCGATAACGCAGCGCGCGAGCCAGAAATTGTTGACTTATGCAACATGCTGGTTGACATGGGCGCAAATATTGCAGGAATTGGTACCGATCGCTTATCGATTACCGGAGTGAAACCAAATCAATTGCACTCAACCGATCACGAAGTGGTGAATGACCGCGTGCAGGCTGCCACTTATATTTCGGCGGTCGCTGTTACTCGCGGCGATGTATTCGTGCGCGGCGCACGAGCCGAACACATGGAAATGCTCATCAATCGATTCTCGGAAATGGGTGTTGGCATTACTCCGCAGCAAGATGGCCTGCACGTGACATGTCAAGACCGATTGCGGGCGATTGATTTCGCAACCCTTCCATACCCAGGAATCGCAACGGACTACAAGCCACTACTCGTTGGCATGTTGGCAGTTTCGGACGGAACGGGAATCGCAACCGAGAATTTGTATCCCGGTCGGTTCCGGTATGTGGATGAATTGATGAAGCTTGGGGCAGATGTGCGTATTGACGGTCATCATGCTGTGGTTCGCGGAGTGGAACAACTTGTTGGTGCGCCGGTGAATGCCCCGGACATTCGTGCGGGCGCTGCGCTAGTAGTTGCTGGATTGGTTGCAACAGGACAAACGATTGTGAGCAACATTCATCACATCGATCGCGGGTACGACGACCTCGTTGGTCGTTTGGCGGGCCTTGGAGCCCGAATTACTCGGCGTTCGTAGCCGAGGTTTCGCCAGATTCGGCTGTGCGCTTGGCGGCAATGCGCTCAGCGCGCTGAGTGGCCTTCCATAACACGAGCACAATTACGAGAATTGGTCCTGCAACGAGCAGGATTTCATCCCAACCACCTTGGTGAGCAAGCACCCCCGTATCGTAGAGGATTGAAGATGAATTGGAGCATTCAGTGAGCATGCAGCAACAGGTTGAAGAGACCATCGAAGTTATTCGTCCAGCACTGCAAGCCGACGGTGGTGACATTGTCTTGAAAGAAGTTGATGAAGCAACTGGCATCGTGAAGGTAACCCTCGTTGGTGCATGCGGAACGTGCCCAGCATCGGACCAAACATTGAAAGCCGGAATTGAGCGCATCATGCGTGATCGCGTTGATGGCGTAACCGAGGTTGTGGCGGTTTAAGGCGTGACGCAGCGCATTACAGACCCAACACAGCTTTTTGAATTGGCTGTTGCAGGGGACCGCGGTGCGCTTGCTCGATTGTTGTCGCTGATTGAACGCGGCGGAGAAGATGCGCGAACTATTGCGCGCCTCACATACCCGAAAAGCGGAAGCGGTTACACCGTAGGAATTACTGGTGCACCTGGCGCTGGCAAGAGCACGCTCACGAGTGCGACGATTGGCCATTTACGTTCGAGTGATACCAAAGTTGCAGTACTGGCGATAGATCCGTCGTCGCCATTTACTGGTGGAGCAATTCTTGGAGATCGAGTGCGTATGCAAGATCATGCAACCGATGCTGGAGTGTTTATTCGCAGCATGGCAACACGCGGACATCTTGGTGGTTTGTCGTTAGCAACGAGCGAAGCAATTCATCTACTTGACGCAGTTGGGTGCCCGTGGATCTTGGTAGAGACCGTTGGCGTTGGTCAAGTGGAAGTTGAAATTGCTGGCAAGGCAGACACCACGGTTGTTGTGGTGAACCCAGGCTGGGGCGACTCGGTGCAAGCAAACAAAGCCGGCCTCATGGAGATCGCAGACATTTTCGTGATCAACAAAGCAGATCGTAAAGGCGCGGAAGAAACTCGTCGCGACTTAGAACAGATGCTCGATCTCTCAGACATTGGACACGACGATTGGCGCCCACCGATCCTGCAAACGTCTGCCGTGTCGGGCGAAGGTGTTTCCGAATTGTGGAATACCGTGCTGGCACATCGCGAATTCATCATGGCGAGTGGAAAACTCACACAACGTAGGTCATTTCGGTTGCGTGAAGAGCTACGCGCAATTGTGGAGCGACGCCTTGAATTGCGCGCACGCGAAATTTGCTCAGGCGAGAAGTGGGATGGCCTTGAACAGCAGGTGTTGAATCACACGGTTGACCCATGGGCTGCAGCAGATGACATGCTGAAAGGCATTGGCGCCTAAGCATTCATGAAATTTCGTATTGAGCCAGATGTTCGCCCAGTTGTCACCTCTGCACTCGCGTTAAGCGGTGCGGTCGGTGTATTTGCACTTGCCTTTGGCGTGCTTGCGGTTGGTGCAGGTGCAAGCGTGTGGCAAACGTGTGCGTTGAGTTTCTTTGCATTCACTGGTGCGTCACAAATGTCGGCAATGTCCATCGTTTCAACAGGTGGAACTGTTTCTGCAGCGTTGGGGAGTGGCTTGCTATTAGCTGCTCGGAATGGAGTGTATGGCCTTGCACTGTCGCCATATTTTGGTGAGTCGTTAGGTAAGCGCCTTCTTGCAGCGCATTTCGTGATTGACGAAACCACGGCAATGATGACTGCACAAACAAATCCGCGATTACAAAAGATTGCGTTTTGGACAACGGCAATCGCATTGTTCTCGTTGTGGAACTTAGGGACATTGATTGGCGCAGTGCTTGGAGGCTCAATCGACCCGCATACGTATGGTCTTGATGTCGGATTTACTGCTGCATACATCACCATGTTGGTCCCGCATTTACGAACGTCAAATGGCCGAATTGCTGCTGCTTGTGGAGCAACTCTCAGCGTTGTACTGGCGCCATTTCTGCCGGTGGGATTGCCAATTCTTGCTTCGGGCCTGGCCATTTTCGTTGGTGTCCGGCCACAGCGAGCGAAGACTGCC
>CAITUB010000150.1 GCA_903895515.1 uncultured Acidimicrobium sp.
ATTTGCAACATGGCTTCCGTTGCGGCGTTCGATGGTCAGATTGGCCAGGCTTCGTATTCGGCTTCGAAGGGCGGAGTTGTGGGCATGACATTGCCAATCGCTCGCGATCTTTCAGCAATCGGAATTCGCGTGAACACTGTTGCTCCTGGCTTGATCGATACACCGATTTACGGTGAAGGTGAAAACAGCGAGCAGTTCAAGCAGAACTTGCAAAAGGGTGTGCTTTTCCCGCAACGCCTCGGCTATCCAGAAGAGCTTGCATCAATGGTTGTTGAAACCATTACCAACAGTTACATGAATGCCGAGACGATTCGCGTCGACGGCGGCATTCGTATGCCACCTAAGTGATCTAGCAAGACACGTGGCAATGAACCACGTTCTGCATCAGCATCCCTTCACCCCATTTGATCAGTTGCCCTTGGAAGATGTTTCTGCGTTTCGTGCGTTAGCAATACCGGCAGAAATACTGCCAATTGAAATTGGGGATCAATTTCGCCATCGCATGGGAACGAAATCTCTAGATACATCGCAGTGGCTTCCAAGCGATGAGGAAACCGAACCAACGATTGCAATGAAGCGCGAGTTGTTGCGCCTTCGTCGCGATGAAGTTGTTGGTTTGGCAGAAGGTGGAAGCGATGCGGCCGAAGAAGCAGCGAAGCTCATTGCAGAGTTCTGCGGTGTGCCTATGCAAGCGCAGGGGGTAGGTGCGTTGGTCGAAGCGTCATTGCTTGTGGCCGATGACATCGTGGTGATGAAGCCAATGGGGGACGAACAGCAATTGGTAGTCGTTGCCGGGGTTGTTTGTTCGCCGAGTCGTTGGAGTATTCAAACAAAACTCAATAGCAACATGATGGCTGTGCATAAGCCGGTTCCACAATATGCGGACCATGTTGGAAAGGCCGTTGACACAACAATGGCTAGGTTGCGTGCTGACCAGCCAATGGTGCGATCGAACTGGACGATTGAAGACCATTGCGCGCTATTTCAACCAGTTGCGCCGAGCGGACCGTTAGTGCAAGACCCAACGCAGTTGTGGATCCGAATGGAACGCCAAACGCTTCGCGCATTGCCTCAGACCGGTGGATCCATGTTCACTATTCGCACCTATCAGCAGCCGATTACCGAATATGTGGCTCGCGGAAAAGATGTGGCGTCAACGTTGTATTCGTTGGTTAAACGTTTGCCAGATGATGTTGCGAAATACAAATCGATGTTGCATTATCGCGATGCGCTACTTGCTTGGCTTGAGCCGTTCGCAAAGTAATCAGGTGGTGTAGTCGGCGTTGATGCGCACGTAGCCGTCGGTGAGATCGCAACCCCACACGGTGGCTTCAGTTGACCCGGTGTTCAGGCTTACATGAATGCGAACATCGGCGCCCTTCATGTATGTGCTGAGTTCGCTTAGCCCATGTTCATTTACTTGAGTTGGGTATACCTCTTGTGCGCCGAAGCGAATAACTACTCGTTCCTGATTCACGTCTAGGTATTGACTGCATTTGCCAACGGCCATAGCCACCCGGCCCCAGTTTGGGTCGGCGCCGTGCACGGCAGTCTTCACGAGTGGCGAGTTGACGATGGCCTTGGCAATGGTTTTTGCCTGCTCATAGTCGCGCGCGTGGTCCACGTGCACTTCAATGAGTTTCTCCGCACCTTCGCCGTCGCGAGCAACTTGTTTGGTGAGCGATAGGGCAACTTCGTACAGTGCAGATTCAAACGCTGATAAGTCAACATTTCCTGCAGCACCACTAGCCAACACGATTGCGGTATCGCTTGTTGATGTATCGGTGTCTACCGAAACGCAATTAAATGTTTTTGCAATGACGCGCTGAAAAATGCTGTTCAATCCACCTGGCTCAACTTGTGCATCGGTGAACATCATGGTGATGAGTGTGGCCATGTTTGGTTCAATCATTCCAACGCCCTTTGCCACGCCGACCACGCGTGCGGTTGACCCGGCCACAACACATTCGGCAACTTTGCTCACCGTGTCGGTGGTCATGATGCCGCGTGCAACGTCATCGGCTGATTTGCCCTGTGGGTCTGCGGGAAGCGAGGCGAGACCGGCACGAACTTTGTCCATTGGATACTGACGGCCAATTACTCCGGTAGATGCAATAAGTACATCGTGCGCTTCGCATCCCAATGCTGATGAAACGCCCGCAACAACTTCGCGTGCATTGCTCATTCCCATGTCGCCGGTTGCAACGTTGGCGTTCTTTGAAATGACAACAACTGCCTTTGCTGTATGGCTGGATATATGTTCGCGGCTCACCACAACACTTGGGCCAGCAAAACGACTTTGCGTGAACATTCCTGCAGCGGAACAGATCGTGTCGGCTATAACAAGCGTGAAATCGTCAGTGGCATCTTTTATGCCAACATTCGTAACGTGAGCGCGGAAACCCAGTGGTAGCGAGATGGTCATAACTATGCGGTGAAATGCTTCTCGATATTTTCGAGCGTTTTAGTCATGAACTTCTCATTGGTTGACATTGAACCCCTGAGCTTGAGCGCCAGAGCTGATTTGCTTCCGTTGTAATCAAATTGCTCAGTAACTTTTGTGCCGCCATCAACTGGTTCAAGGATGTAGCGCCAAATGTGTCCACCAAAATGCTGCCATGCAATGCGACGGTTCTCTTCAAATTCAACAACCGTGTTGGTCATCTTGTACGGAATAAGGATTTTCATGTCCATTGTGAACTTGGATCCTTTG
>CAITUB010000151.1 GCA_903895515.1 uncultured Acidimicrobium sp.
ACTACTTAAAAGAAGTGCGCAAGCACGTTGGCATGATGGTGCCTGGCCCAGCGCAAGCTGCTGGCGTTGTTGCATTAAACGATGACGACAGTGTGAAAGCGCAAGCTGATATTTATCGCCGACGTTTAGAACGAACCGCAACAGTGCTCAGCAAATGGTCGGGCAGAAACATTGAGCTGCCTGCGGGCGGTTTCTATTTGTGGTTCGACGCCACAGACGGCTGGGAATTTGCCGAGCGTTTGGCCACCGAAGGCGGGGCATTGGTTAGCCCGGGCGACTTCTATGGCGCAGGCGGCTCAAACAATGTGCGTGTAGCCGTGGTGCAACCAGATGCACGCATAGAGCTAATGGCTCAACGCCTCGGCGTCGCCTAATTATTATTGAGGCATGGCACCAAAAGTCACCGGACCAGCGTCGTACTTTCCATCAATTGAAAAGAAGTACGGCAAACCCATTACGCATTGGATGAAGGAACTGAAAAAAGTTTCCAAAAATACGCACATGGAACAAGTTGCACACTTGAAGACCAAATTTGAAATGGGCCACGGTCACGCGAACGCGATTGTGGCGGTGTTCAGAAAAGAAAACGGTTTATAAACGACGGAGCACGGTGACGAGCTTGCCGTACACCGAAACTTCGCCTTTTTCGAACACCATTGGTTTCATGGTTGAGTTCGAAGGCGTGAGCGTAATTTTTGCGCCACTTTTCGTAAACGTTTTAATGGTGGCTTCGTCACCAGGTATACCTGCAATAACAATGTCGCCATTGTTAGCGGTTACTTGCTGACGGCACACCACGAAGTCGCCATCCAAAATGCCCGCGTCGATCATGGAATTTCCGCGTACGCGCAACATAAACAATTCGCCGTCACCCGTGAAGTCCATAGGTAGGGGAACGAGTTCTTCAACGTTTTCTTGTGCGAGTACGTTTACGCCTGCAGCAACGTCGCCAACAAGTGGAACGTGTTTCGTCGGCCTGCGCTCCATGGCAACACCACTTGATGCTTCGTAGCGAACTTCAATTGCGCGAGGCTTCGTTGGGTCGCGGTGCAGGTAGCCAAGCTTCTGCAACGTAGCCAAGTGGTTGTGCACGGTGGCTGAAGATGACAGACCAACGGCCTCGCCAATTTCGCGCACCGAAGGTGGGTAGCCACGGTCGCGCATGTTGGATTCGATGAAATCGAGGATGCCGCGCTGGCGGTCGGTGAGCTGGGTGTGGGCTGGCTGGGGGGCTGAAGTCATGGCTCAATCGTACGGGTGTTCGCCCCCAGAGTCAAACACCTGTTCGGAGAACAAATGTTCGCCTAAATCCAACAACTACGAACACCCGTTCGCTATGGTGGAAGTACCAGTTCAAAACCCCCATAAAACCCCTACAAACAAAGGAACTCATCATGGCCGCAACAATCCACTACCTCAACTCCCCACACCACCCAGCAGTCCGTTCGGCATACGTTCGGGCCATGCCTCGCCCGGCTCAGGCCGTGTACCGCCGCCGCAGGGTTGGCGTGTTGGCCATTGCAATGGCAATCGCAGCCATTGGCACCTTCGGCCTGAACGGCACCAAGGCCAGTGCAAACCCAGCATTGGCTGGTCAGCAAACCGAGCCTCATTACGTCATTGCGCAAAGTGGCGACACCCTCTGGGCCATTGCCAATCGCATTGCACCACAAGCCAACACATCAGAGCTTGTCGACGAATTGGTGCGTATGAATGGCGACAGCATCAGTGTTGGCCAACGCGTACTTATTCCATAATCGCTCACATTGATATATGACAAGTAGTACTGTCTCGGAAGTGCATTGTCCGAGTTGTACACACGACGACACCAAAGTCATTGACTCACGGATGTCGGAAGAAGGCAGCGCAATTCGCCGACGCCGCAGTTGCCCGCAGTGTGCATATCGCTTCACCACGTACGAGCGTTTGGAAGAAGTACCACTGCATGTGCTGAAGCGCAGTGGCGGTAAAGAGCCTTTCGATCGGGCCAAAATGATCGCCGGAATACAGGCTGCCGTGAAGGGCCGCCCAGTTGACGCCCTCGCCATTATCGACATGGCCGAGCGCATTGAAGACAAACTGCGCCTCTTGGGTGGCGACGTCACCTCAAGCGATGTTGGTCACGCAGTGCTCGACGAACTTCGCGTTGTAGACGAAGTTGCCTACATGCGTTTTGCAAGCGTGTACAAAAACTTTGACGATGCTTCAGACTTCAAACGCGAACTTGCGTTGTTGCAAAAGCACGCCACAACTCGCGCGTAGTTTTTAGCGCGTGTAGCGCAAAAACAAAAAGCCATCTTCTTCGCATACGTGTGCAAGTTCATATCGTTTCAATACATCGGGCGCACCGTTTGTTAAACGCGGGCCGTTTCCGCCCACCATGTTGGCGCTAATGGTTACGTTGATTTCATCCACCAAGTCGGCTGCAAGCATTGCGGCATTCAGTGTTGGTCCGCCTTCAAGTTGTGCGAAGTTGCCTTCTAATTGAGTAGCTGCTTCAGCCAAATTCACTTCAGTGGTGCCAGCGCGAACGCATTCAATGCCTGCAGGAGTTGCAGCAGTTTCGGTGGTAATGAGGAACCCAGAGCCACTGGTAAACAACGGCTTTGTTGCGTCAATATTTGCGCTGCGAGTAACTACGCCCACGCGCAAACCGGGCTTGCTTGGCGGGCCGTAATCGTCAATGGTCACGGTGCTTGAACCCACAATGATTACGTCGGCAAGTGCGCGTAAACCCAGCAATACGGCCAAGTCGCCAGGGCTGCCAAGTGCGCGAGAGTTGCCTTCAACCACCGTGCTGCCGTCGATGCTGTGAACCATGCACATGCCAATTGTGGGGCGCGACTTGCCACCACCAACATCCACCCGAGTGCGGGCAACGCCATACGCATCGGCAACAGACAGCGAAGCCACTGGGTTGGGGAATAGGCGTTGCATTGCGTTCAGCATATGGCTGATGGCTATATGTATGGCACGATATGGCCATGCCTGAAACGCCAAATGAGCGCACCCATTACCGAACGTGTCCATTGTGTGAGGCAACATGCGGTTTAGAAATCACCGTGAAAGATGGAGCGGTGGCGCGCATTCGCGGCGATCGCAATGACGTATTTAGTAAAGGTTTTATTTGCCCAAAGGGCAGCACGCTGAAGCAACTGCACGAAGACCCGGATCGTTTGCGCAAGCCGCTGGTGAAACGCAATGGAGTGCACGTTGAAGTGAGTTGGGACGAAGCGTGGCAAGAAGTTGATCGTGGCCTCATGGGCGTCATTAACAAACACGGTCGTGGTGCAGTGGGCGCGTATTTAGGAAACCCAAATGCACACAACTTGGCTCCACTCATTTACAACCGCGTGTGGTTGCAAGCACTTGGTACCAAGCAGCGCTTCAGCGCTTCGTCTGTCGATCAAATTCCAAAGCAAGTGAGTTCGGGTTACATGTTTGGCACGCCAGCTTCAATTGCCATTCCCGATTTGGATCGCACGCAGTACATATTGATGTTGGGTGCAAACCCGTACGACTCAAATGGAAGCTTGTGCACGGCACCAGACTTCCCAGGTCGACTCGAAGCCATGCGCGAACGCGGTGGCAAGTTGGTTGTTGTCGACCCACGCAAGAGCAAGACAGCAGAACATTGTGATGAATGGTTGGCCATTCGCCCTGGTGCCGATGCATTGTTCCTCGCTGCAATTGCCAACACTATTTTTGAAGAAGGCCTGGCCAACGTTGGCGATCACATTCGCCCGCATATTGCCGGGCTCGACGTATTACCTGCAGCGTTGAAGCCATTTACTGCAACTGCTGTTGAAAAGGCAGTGGGCCTTGATGCGGCAACTATTACGCGCATTGCTCGTGAGTTTGCAGCTGCCGACAAAGCACTGGTGTACGGCCGCATTGGCACTTGCACGGTCAGTTTCGGAACTACGGCAAGTTGGTTAGTTGACGTAGTGAACACCATTACGGGCAACCTCGACCGCGAAGGCGGCGTGATGTTCACCATGCCTGCAGCAGGTGGGCCAACCACGCG
>CAITUB010000152.1 GCA_903895515.1 uncultured Acidimicrobium sp.
GGATGTTCCCGACAACAGAATTATTGGTGCAGCACTGGGACAAGCTCGCATTTCACCGACCCGCATGATTTCAAATGATGCTGCACTGCGGATTAAAGCTGCGCACATGGGTCTCATTGCCGAAGAGCACCAGCCCGTTGGTGCAAGTGCTGATTCGCGCCCGATGGGTTGGACAACGTTTGATACGACGAACTCACAAATTGATTCGCTGTACCGCAGTGGTGGAATTGAAGTGAGCGAAGTTGATGGCGCCACACATTTAGTGGACAACAATTTCGCCGTGCTGCGCAGTGGCTCGCAATCTGCGCTCGCCCGCTGCAACGACAACGAACTCAAACTGTTGGCGCAAACTGCACCTGAAGCGTGGGGCTTACGTTCGCGGAGCAAAGAACAACGTTTTGCACTGGATTTGTTAATGGATCCAGAAATCAATGTGATCGCTCTTGACGGCCGGGCGGGAACTGGCAAAACATTGCTGGCCATTGCTTCAGGACTTGAACAAGTAGTTGAACAGCGGCGCTATGAACGCCTCGCTGTGTATCGCCCACTCGTTCCCGTTGGTCGCGCAGACGTTGGCTTCTTGCCAGGCGACCTGGATGAAAAACTTGATCCATGGATGTCGGCAATTCACGACGCAATCGTTGCCCTCACCGATGAGCGCTCTAGTCGCGATGCGCGCGGTTTGATTGATGAGCTCACCGACCGCGGACAACTCACGCTTGAGTCAGTCACGTTCTTGCGTGGTCGCTCGTTGCAACAGCAATTTGTTGTGGTGGACGAAGCACAAAACTTGGAACCCACCACCCTGAAGACCATCCTCACCCGCATTGGCGAGGGCACCAAGGTGGTGTTCACGGGCGACACCAGCCAGATCGATGCCCCATACATGGGCGAGTCGAATAATGCCCTGGCTGTGCTCATCCATGCCTTTGCCGGCCAAAGCTGTTTTGGCCACATCACGCTTGCAGCCTGCGAACGCAGCGCAGTGGCCAGCCTGGCCGCCGAACTGCTGTAAACAGCCCCCACAGCGCCCCCTGGGCATGTGACTAACGACTAACCACACTGTCAACAACTATGCCCTAGTCTGTGTTTAGTATTTAGTACTAAATAGAACCCATCGTGAAAGGCACTAGTCATGTCACTGAAGGAATCCCCAGTCTCTGAGTCATATCTCTCCGACCTAGTCGACCCGGTTGCACCGATTGGCTCACTCATCGACTGGACGCAGTTTGCTAACTGCAAGGGCAAAACAAAATTGTTCTTCGCACCAAAAGCAGAACGACCACAGGCACGCGAACGTCGCGAAGCAAAAGCAAAATCGTTGTGTGCAGGATGCAACGTTCAAGTGCCGTGCAAAGAATTCGCACGCAACAATCACGAGTACGGACTATGGGGCGGCGAAAACGAAGAAGAACGCCACATCGCTGGTTACACCATGGCTGCACCAATTGGAGTTCGTAGCCGAGCGCTGAAGTCGGCATAACTCCCTATCGCTCATGCATCTGCATGAGCCTGCCAAACTGTGTGCATGGCAATTGCAACAGACAAAATTACTGATCCAGGCGAATACGTCACTCGGTTCATCGAAAACATTGAACAGAGTCACTTCACGGCCGCCATGGAAATGGTGTCTGAAGATTGTGAATACGACAACGTGCCCATCACCAAGGTGTTTGGCCGCGAAGCAATGATCCAAATCCTTTCCGACTTCCTTGCTGCTGCAACAAAAGTTGAATGGCTCATCCACCATCAAGTGTCAAACGGCGACATGGAACACGGTGTGGTCATGAACGAGCGCACCGACCGCTTTGAGATGGACGGGCGTTGGATAGAACTTGATATTGCTGGATTATTCGTGGTGAGCAACGGAAAGATCGCTTTGTGGCGCGACTATTTCGACCGCGAGTCCTTCACCAAGGCTCTCGCTTCTAAATAGAACACCCCTCGCTTACTGTGCTGAACATGAGCGAATCATTAGCGAACTTGCGGTTCGCAGTTGTCGACACGGAGACCACTGGTCTGTCCCCCACAACGTGTTCAATGCTGCAACTTGGCATTGTTATTGTGCGTGGAGACGGCACCATTGAAAGCCAATTCTCTACCTACGTCAAACGTCGCTTCTGGAAACCGGGCAGGCTTGGCGCTCACCACATTCACGGCATTACGCGTTGGAAGTTACGCAAGGGCATCTCCATTCATGAAGCTCTCGATCGTTTGTCAGCCGAACTAAAAACTGCAACCTTTGTTGCACATAACGCAAAATTCGACCTTGGTTTTCTTCGAGCCGAGGCACAACGCTGCGGACATCCACTAGTTGTTGAGCAACCAATCTGCACGCTCACGCTTTCGCGATCACTCGACCCAAACAAAGCACATCCACATAATTTGCGTCAACTTGCAATTCGCTATGGCATTACCGATGTTCCGAACCACGACGCTCTTGCCGATGCAATTGTGACTGCACGACTCTTGCCAATGTTGCTCGCCAAAGCCAACATCACCGATGCCAGCCAACTGGCCAGCATCGCGCTCAAATAATTCAGCTGTAGCGCTTCAACACTGCCTGCGCAGTGTGCACGCCTAAGTCCACCCATTTGGCTGGCTCAAGCACATCAATAGCGTCACCACCACGCAACAACAATCGACCCAGCCAAAGCTGTGAGCCAACAGCCATTTCAATTTTTACGCTGCCGTCGCTTTGCGGTTCACGTGAAATATATGGATACGTTTCGACTAGACGCAATGCTGCAGGTCGAACCATCAATGTTGCGGTCTCCATGTCGGTTCCAAAGAAATCAACTTCGGCTTCAATTCCCTCGATTTTCGGATCCGCTGTTTTGCCAGTAGGCGTGAACTTTTGAATGCGGTCAATTCGGAAGTTGCGAATGTCTCCAGACTGATCGTCGTCTGCACGCACATACCAATGCCCCATTTGTTCGAACACTGCGCGCGGAAAAATCGTGCGCGACGAATGCGAGCCGGAAATTGGCGAGAAATAGTCAATGGCTACGAATTGTCCGGCAGAAACCGCGTGCTGGGCTTCGACCAAAAACTTCACCGCCTTCACATCGACTTCGACCACGGCATCGCCCTTTGGAAGCAGTGGTTGCAGTTTTTTTAGTGCAGAAGCAAGCGGACCCTTTTTGTCTGCACCCGGCATCGACAATGCCGCACTACCCATTGCCTGCAGTGCGAAGAGTTCGGCAGAGTTCAATTGCAACGGACGCGAAAACATGAGTGGAACTTCGGCGAATACTTCACCTTCGTCAACGAACACATCAATCAATGCATCTGGCGTATACGGAGGCACACCACACATGGCCGCCATCATCAAATCGTTCATCAGTTCTTTTTCGCTTAACTTGAACTGCTTTGCCATATCGGAAAGCTTCACGCGCTTACGGCTAATGAGCCACGGCAACATGACCAACAACCCTTCAACGCGCTCGGCAGCCCCGCGCGGACCTCGGCGAGATTTACGCATTGCCATTAGCGACCACCTGCCTGCTCGGTGAGCCACGCAACGACTTGTTTACGAACACGCGGTGGACCAATGACTGTTGCGTGATCGACCATGGCAAACAGCCACACGCGAAATGCAGTCAGATTTGCACACGGAATTGCAAATTCCACTCCGCCATCAGCATGTTCTTTCACTACAGATTGCTTTCCAAACTGTGTGCGCACACCACTTGCCAAACTTGCATCCACCAGCACGGTTGCAACTGCATCTTCGCCGTGACCTTCTGCAAGTAATTCGGCTTCCGTTGGTACGGCCTTTTGTAAATCAAAATCTTTTGGACGATTAAACGATCTGCGATCGCCTACAGAAATTTCACCATCAATCCGGTCGATTCGAAATGTTCGGCGATCGGCGCGCAAGTGGTCGTAGCCAACGAGGTACCAGAATCCGGCGCGCGCCAACAAACCATATGGGTCCACATTGCGTGTTTCGCCCTTGTACGAAAATGTCAGCGTGCGGTGTTCAACGACGCCGTCGGCGAGCGTGGTCATCAGCTCGTCATCCAACTGGATGTTCAAACTGGTTGACTGCGCATTGAGCGCACGTTCTCCACCAAGTTTCCATAGTGCTTCGTCGCCGTGACTTGCACCCACGCGAACTGTTGCCATGGCTAACTGCAATGCAGCACGTTCCTCATCGGTCAGACCTAAATCGCCGAGTTCAAAACTCTTGCGGTCTACTCGGTACGCACCTTCGCCAGCCTGATCGCCACCGAGCGTGATGAGTTCGATGGGAATTCCCAGTGCGCGCAAGTCTCCTTTGTCACGCTCGAACGCTGCTCGCGCTGCTGTGTCAGATTCTGGGTATTGACCAACAAGATCTTGACGAATCTGCTTCAGCGTCATCGGCTTGGTGCGTTGCACCAGCAGTGCAAGCAGGTTGATCATGCGCTCTGCTTGTGAATACCTCTCCGCCACAGCGCTCAGACTAGGTGTTAGAACGGTGCTTTTTGTACCACTGCACCAAATTTGCCGTAGAGGCGTCGGTGCCACCAGTTTGGCTTGGTGCTGAAATCTGTGCAGAAACCTCTGCTGCCAATTTCTTGCCTAATTCAACGCCCCACTGATCAAAACTATTAATACCGAACACACAACCTTGCACAAACACTGAATGTTCGTACAGGGCGATGAGTGCCCCCAACGTGTGCGGCGTGAGCGACGACAGCATCAGTGTGGTGCTCGGTCGATTTCCCGGCAACGTGCGATGTGGCTCTGCTGAATTACCAAATGCCAGCGCTTGAGTTTGGGCAAACAGGTTGGCCACAAGTACATCGTGCGCTTCGGTATCGCGTGTTGGTGTTGCAGCCACGCCAATGAAGTCTGCTGGCACCACGGATGTGCCTTGATGCAACAACTGCATGTATGCGTGTTGGGCATTCGTGCCCACACCGCCCCACACAATTGGAGAAGTTGGCAGAGAAACTGGTTGGCCATCAACGGTTACCCGCTTGCCGTTGCTTTCCATTTCCAGTTGCTGCACATATGAAGCAAACGACTTCAACGCGGTGGAATACGCAATCATTGCTCGTGTTTCGCGGCCAAGTAGCGAGCGATTCCAGATGTTCAGCAGGCCCATCAGCACAGGCGCATTGCGATGCAACGGCTCTGTCATGAAGTGCTCATCCATTGCACGCATTCCCACAAGCATGTTGTCGAATGCGTTAGACCCGAAGGCGATGACATTCACCAGATTTACAGCAGACGAAATTGAATAGCGCCCGCCCACCCACGACCACATAGGAAATGCGTAATCGGCTGACAAGCCGGCGCTCGCAGCCTTTTCTGGGAACACCGATACCACTGCAAAATGCTTCGAAGCATTCTTGGATCCAACTGCATCTGAAATCCACTGTGCGATGATGCGACCATTACTCAGGGTTTCTGCAGTACTAAACGACTTTGAGCACAACACCACGAACGTTGTTTCGGGGTCGCAATTCTGCAAGACCGCGCGAACATCGGTTGGGTCAATATTGGAAACAAAATGAGCGCGAACTGCCGGAGTAATTGACGATGACAGCGCTTCGTGAACAAGTGTCGGACCGAGGTCGCTTCCGCCAATACCTACGTTGATGACACTTTGAAATTTTTTGCCAGTTGCACCGGTAATGCTTCCCGAACGAACCAACTCTGCAAATTCGTTGACGAGTGTTCGAACACGATGAACTTCCTTCATCACGTCTACGCCATCTACATTGATTGATGTTTCCAATGGCGCACGTAATGCCGTGTGTAGTGCAGGCTGATTTTCTGTGCCATTTACAATGACTCCTGCAAACATGTCATTGCGCTTGCGCTCTACGCCCGCCTGTTCAGCCACTGCAATCAATTTCTGCAATGAGTTTTTATCGATGTTTTGCTTTGAAAAATCAAC
>CAITUB010000153.1 GCA_903895515.1 uncultured Acidimicrobium sp.
ATGGTGCAACATGCAGAACTCGTGGAGCCATCGCCACGTCCTGGACAAGCTCGGGTTGCCGTTCACGCAACAGACAAACCCGATATTTGGTTGATCAATATTGCGTGTCGCGATCGCACTGCATTGTTGGCGCGACTCTCTAGTGCGCTTTCCTCGCTCAACTTAAATGTGCTTGGTGCAGATATCGCCACGTGGGGTGATGGTGCAGTACTCGACATCTTCACCGTTCAATCGTCAACTCCCCCAAATCACGCAGAGGTAACAAATGCAGTTACCAATGCACTTGGCGGACGTCGCGTAAAGGTATCCGGACAGCGTCTTGCATTGCATGCAGTTATTGACAACAGTGCCCACCCTTGGCACTCCGTGCTTACGGTAAGTGGACCAGACCGAACCGGACTGCTGAGAGATATCACGGCCACACTCGCTGACCTCAAAATGGTGATTCACCACGCCTACATCAGCACCGATCATGCGGTAGTGGAAAACAAATTTGAAATCTCCGATCGTCATGGCCGCAAACTTGCCAGCAACGAAATAGACAAGATCGTTCGTTCTTTCCAGTAGCCCTACCTAGAACCGAGCGCTATATATGGCGTAGAGTCGTGACGTGACCGTTACTGAAAATGCCCCAACCGGAACCGAGCGCTGGACCCACCAATGGAAAGAGCTCTACGAAGAAGTCATTAACACTGGCCTATGCACTGGTTGTGCCGGCTGTGTTATTTCTTGCCCACACGAAGTCATTGGTTACAAGCATGAAGAGGGCAACTACAAACCGTTTCATCTTGAAGAAGAACTCGGCATCGATAACTGCACGCATGGCGAAAAGGGTTGCACCAGTTGCACGCGCGCATGCCCGCGCTTTCGTTCATGGGAGCCAGAAGCCGACATGCAACTGTTTGGCAAAGTTCGCGAAGAAACCCAAATGTATGGTCAGTACAGGCAGCTTCTGCTCGTTCGCGCTGCAGACGACAAGGTGCACGAGTTAGGTCAAGACGGCGGCTTTGTGAGCGCCATGCTCATTTGGCTCATGAACAATGACTACATCGATGCGGCACTCACCAGCTTCTTGGAAGGTGATGGAACTTCGTGGAAAGCATTGCCAGGAATTGCGCGCAACCCAGAAGACGTTCTGCGCGCAGCCGGAAGCCGCTACACCTATTCGGCCAACACACTCGCGTTGAAAGAAGCGCAAGAAGAAGGCCTCAGCCGCTTGGCTCTTGTTGGCATGAGCTGTCAGTCATCGGTGCCACCAATTATGTGGAAGCGAAAGATCGGCAAAGTCAGCAAGCCGTTCCTGTTCAACATTGGCTTGCTGTGCTCGAAAACATTTGACGATGCAATTTTTGAAGAACTCTTCTTGGCCAAGTACGGCCTGAAAAAAGAAGAGATGGTCAAGATGAACATCAAGGGCGCGTTCCAAATTTGGATGAAGGACGGCTCGTTCCACGAAATCGATTTGAAGGAATGTCATCAGTGGACTCGTGAAGGTTGCAAAACCTGCCCAGACTTCGCTGCAGAACACGCTGACATTTCAACCGGCGGAATTGGCGAAGACAACGCATGGACCCTGTGCGTTGTGCGCACCGAACTTGGTGAAGAAGTAATGAACCGCATGATTAAAGACGGCAGCGTCATTGCTCGTCCTGCAGAAACCGATGCAACTGCAATGAAGTTGTTGAAGTTGCTCAGCACCGTAAGTCGCAGGCGCTGGCCGGCAACTGCACACCCTGCCCCACTCGTTGGTGTTCCGCCACCGAAGAAAAAGGCAGACGGTTCCGCACCAGCCGCCCACTAACTATTTCTTTGCGAGGCGCACTGCTTTCGTAAACACATCGTTCAGCATTTTCTCAGTCAGTTTTCCTGTGAACGTATTTTGCTGACTTGGGTGATAGCTACACACCAACGTGTACTTGCCCGCATCCACCACCACACCATGACCGAACTTTGGTCGTGGCTTAACACCTAATTGATCGCACGCTGCTTTCAGCGCAATTGATCCGAGACACACAATCACTTTTGCGTTTGTAAGTAACTCAAGTTCGCGCTGTAAATATGGTGCGCACTTTTTCTCTTCAGCAGGAGTCGGCTTGTTCTGTGGCGGTGCGCAACGAACGGCAACGGTTACCCATGCACCAGTTAATTGCAAACCATCATTTCGGTTTTCCGATGCCTTCTGATTTGCAAGTCCTGCTTTATGCATTGCCCGAAACAGCCATTCGCCGCTTCTGTCGCCAGTAAAAACTCGCCCAGTGCGATTCGCGCCGTGTGCGCCAGGTGCAAGACCAAGCACAACAATTCGTGCGCCTGGGTCGCCAAAACCCGAAACGGGCTTGCCCCAATATTCTTCGTCTTTGTATGCGGCACGTTTTTCGACAGCAACTGTTCGACACCATTTCACCAACCTCGG
Organism: uncultured Acidimicrobium sp.; assembly: GCA_903895515.1. GTDB lineage: Bacteria > Actinomycetota > Acidimicrobiia > Acidimicrobiales > Ilumatobacteraceae > UBA3006. Next base: position 2,414 of record CAITUB010000153.1, read on the forward strand.
GCAGCGTTCACAATCGTGAATTTCTTGTTGCAAAACACGAAGTGCCCGTGCATTAGTGGTCTGAGATGGCGTCGTCACTGCAAGGCACGATAGTTTGGAAAGTAACTCATGGCACGCCCAACGAAAAACTCACCGACATTGATCTTGATGGTTCGGCATGGTCGCACGCCAACAACAGGAAAAGTGCTTCCTGGCAGAGCCGCTGGGCTACACCTCGCCGATTCAGGCAAGGCCGAAGCCGAAGCGGTTGCCAAGCGCATTGGCGAAATCAAGGGCGTGTCTGCTGTGTACGCATCGCCACTTGAACGTGCTCGCGAAACCGCAGCGCCGATTGGCAAAATTCTTGGTCAAAAAGTTCAGATTCATAAGGGCCTGCTTGAGTGCGACTTTGGCGACTGGACTGGTGCACAACTAACTGCGCTGATGAAGAAGCCAGAATGGACAACCGTGCAAAAAGCACCAAGCACCTTCCGCTTCCCACATGGCGAAAGCTTCACCGAAATGCAGCAACGCATGGTGAGCGCACTCGATGACATTCGCGCGAAGCACCCTGGCGGAATTGTGGTGTGCGTTTCACACGCCGACCCAATCAAAGCCGCGGTTGCACATGCAATGGGTACGCACATCGACTTGTTTCAACGCATCGTTATCAGCACATGCTCAGTTTCTGCGGTTGCCTATTCGCCAAGCGGACCAGTAGTGCTCACCGTTAACTCAACGGGCGGATCGCTCGCCGATCTGCGTCCTTCCTGAACCGAATTACTCATGAGTGACTTTTACGAATTCGACGAGACCGACGCCTTCACTACTGGCGCTCTCGGACAACCAGGTCAGCGCACATTCGTTATCCAAGTGCGAGCCGACAGCAGTCGCTTCACCATGAAGTGCGAAAAGCAGCAAGTTGCAGCGCTGTCGCAATACATTCGCCAGTTGCTTGCCGACGCACCAGATGTGCGCGAGCGTCCAATGGATGAAATGCTGCAACTATCGAGCCCAATGGATGTGAACTTCACCATTGGCACCGTTGGCATTGCATACGACCCACGCAGCGAC
>CAITUB010000154.1 GCA_903895515.1 uncultured Acidimicrobium sp.
GTTGCTGCAGGTTGCACCACTTCGGTGTGGGCAGCAATTTCGAAGAGCAAATAGTTTCGCTCTTCGCGTTACTTTTTCGTTCGCTCCAGCTCGTACAGCACTGCTTCGGAAGATTTAGCAACCCATAATCCCGCGCCTGCTTGTACGAAGTATTTCGATAAGCGATTGCGGTACCAGTCGCCGGTGCGCGAGTGAATATCTAAGTCGGTTGCCACCTTGTCCACCACGTGGCGCAAGTCCGATTTGGTAGGCACTTCTAAGTACAGAACGTGTCGTGTTGCCTTCGCAAGATTGCGAATTGCCGACTCTGCTTGTTTGTCACCAAGGTATTGCAGAACTCCGTGACACACCACGAGATCGAACTTGGTGTTCGGCGCCCAGGTTCCAATGTCATGTTGCTCGTGGCCGTATTTTTCGCAAGCATGTTCACTGATGTCGGTTGACAGCCGTTTAACTTTTGGATAATTCTCGGCGTACCAATCGCGCCAGTAACCAAGGCCAGCTCCAACGTCGAGCACAGAGCGCACAGGAACATCCCACCAAGCGCACATGTTGTGCACGGAATTGGCGAGCAGTGCCACCTTCTTGCGGCTGTGCACCGGGGTGCTCGAATAGAACCGCTTGTAATACGACGCGTCAAATTGCTTCCGTGGCATCCATCTTGTGTAGCAGGTATGGGCTTGGGCGTTACGATCAGTGCGAGCGCATTCCTGCGCACCCATTGGAGGAAACCCATGTCGATGTACGCACACAAGATCAATCCACTCACCGGTTCGGGCGATGTGCTTGGGGCCCAGCAGGGCAAAGTTACGTTGTTGATAAACGTGGCCTCAAAGTGTGGCCTCACACCGCAATACACCGCAATGCAACAGCTGCAAACCGATCTTGCAGCAAAGGGCTTCTCCGTTATTGGAGTGCCGTGCAATCAATTCATGGGACAAGAGCCAGGTTCTGCTGACGAAATTGTTGAGTTCTGCTCAACCACCTACGGCGTGTCATTCCCGATGACCGAAAAGATTGAAGTGAATGGTGAAGCACGCCACGGACTCTTTGCAGCACTTGCTGAAGTTGCAGACGGCGAAGGGTACACAGGAGACATTCGCTGGAACTTTGAGAAGTTTGTGTTGGATCGTGAAGGAAATGTCGTCGCACGCTTCCACCCACAAGTAGCACCCGATGCACCTGAAGTTCTTGCAGCAATTAATTCGGCACTTGGCTGAGCGAAACATTAGGTAACTCCATGGCAACACGATCGGTCACCGTCGCTGCAATTCAAATGTCAATGGCAACCGATGTTGTCACCAATGTTGCAACTGCAGAACGTTTGGTGCGTGCTGCGGCTAATTCTGGCGCACAAGTTGTTTTGATCCCCGAGTTATTTGAGGGTCATTACTTTTGCAAAGATCAACTCGTCAGCGAACTGTCACGTGCATTGCCAATTGAGGGCCACCCGACCATTGAGCATTTTCAGAAAGTTGCACAAGAACTTGGCGTCGTATTACCAATCAGTGTGTATGAGCGTGCAAACAATGCGCTGTTCAACACTGTTGCAATGGTGGACGCCGATGGATCGATGCTCGGCATTTATCGCAAGAGCCACATTCCCGACGGACCTGGTTACACCGAGAAGTATTACTTCAGTCCTGGTGACACCGGATTCCGTGTGTGGAACACGCGCTTCGGAAACATTGGTGTCGGTATTTGCTGGGACCAATGGTTTCCAGAAGGAGCACGAGCAATGGCGTTGTTGGGCGCCGAGATGTTGTTGTATCCAACGGCAATTGGCAGCGAGCCACCTAACCCCAAGTGGGATTCATCGATGCATTGGCAGCGAGTGATGCAAGGTCATGCAGGCGCAAACCTGATGCCGGTTATTGCAGCGAACCGAACTGGTCGTGAGGTTGGCGTGAACAACGAAATCACATTTTATGGCTCGTCGTTCATCGCTGACGCAACTGGTGCAAAAGTTGCCGAAGCAAACCGCGAAGAAGAAATAGTGCTCACTGCAACATTCGACCTAGATGAAATTCAAGCCATGCGTTCGAGCTGGGGACTGTTCCGCGATCGTCGCCCAGAGTTGTATGTTCCTTTGCTCACGTTGGATGGCGGAGTTGAAGACAGCCTTGGAGACGATTTTTCGTGAAAATGCCTGGCGAATTCGCTGCTCATGAGCGAACCGTCATTTGTTGGCCATCCCGACACGATCTCTATGGCAATCACATTGGTGATGCACGATTAGCCCATGCGGCATTGGCAAAAACCATTTCTGGCTTCGAGCCAGTAACCATGATTGCCAATGCGCAAGACGCAGAGCGTGCGCGATTGCTGTGTGGCGATGCCGTTGAAGTGGTTGAACTTCCGCTCGACGATTCGTGGTTTCGCGACACCGGCCCTATCTATGTGTTCGATGGCGACAAGCGCATCGCAGGAAACTGGGTGTTTAACGGTTGGGGTAACAAGTTTGTTCCATTCGACAAAGATGCAGCGCTTGCACATTCTTTTGCTGAGCTCATGGGTCACGAAGTACGCAACATTGACATGGTGTTTGAAGGCGGCTCTATCACTGTGGATGGAACCGGATTGCTGGCAACAACTGAGCAGTGTTTATTGAATCCGAACCGCAATCCGAACTTGTCGCGCGAGCAAATTGCCGCCACCATGAAGCACGAACTTGGTGCAACTGAAGTGATGTGGTTTCCACATGGTTTGTCGCTCGATGAAGACACCGACGGCCATGTTGACAATGTCGCTTGTTTTACCGCACCACGCACGCTGGTGATGCAAGGTTGTGATGACAAGTCGGTAAGCGACTTCGAACGTCTCGCGCAAAACCGTCACGTTGCTGAAACATTTGATGTAACCATTCACGAAGTGCCTGTGCTTCCGCGTATCGATGTGCACGGCGTGACAGTGCAGGTTCCATACCTGAACTTCTATTTAGTAAACGGCGCAGTGATCGTTCCTGTGTGTGGTCACGCAGCAGACGACGACATGTTGGCGCTTATTGCAGAGTTTGTTCCCGACAGGCAAGTAGTTGGCTTAGATATTGGAGCCATCCTTGCGTTTGGTGGCGGTGGCATTCACTGCATCACGCAGCAAATTCCCGCACTCTAATTACGCGTCAAACAGGTGCGTCCATGTTGCGCAATGGAGACACTTGTTTTGGCAAGTTGTCCCACATGTCTGCAAGCAAACTTTCACGCATTGCTTTTGCCTTCGGATCACTCCAGAGGTTCACATGTTGCAATGGGTCATGAGTGAGGTCGTACAGTTCGCCGTCGCCAGCCTCGTTCATGGTGCCTGGTAATGCGGCGGTGCATACCCAGTTGTCACGACAGATAGTGCGCAGGTGCACAATCTTTCCGAACAGCACGCTGTCCCACTCTGTAAGCACACGCTCGTGTCCAAGTGTTGCTGCGTCGTTATCGGTATGTGGCAATCGCGGAGCCTCTACATAGCTCGGTTGCTCGAGTCCGGCAATGTGCGCAAACGTTGCAGCGAGTGAAACAAGCCCAACTGGTGCACTTACTCGCGCTGGTTCAATGTTGGAGCTTGGGGCAGGTCGCCAAATAAGCGGTAAGCGCATAAGCGAATCCACGTGGTACGGACCTTTGAACAGGAAGCCAAAATCGCCTTGAAATTCACCATGATCGGTGGTGTACAGCACGTCGAGATCGTTGCCCCAGCCGCGAGTTTCGATGGCTTTCATGACTGAACCAATGGCTTCGTCAATGAGTTCGTTTTCTACGTGCGTGTAAGCATTGACTTCACGCACTTGATCGGCGGTCAGCGTTGCAGGCACCCATTTTGCAGGTGCTTCATAGTTCGACACAAACGTTCCGTCATACCACCCGCGCCAGTGTCGCAGTTTGGAATCGATAACTTTCTCGCGTTTCGCCGCATTGGCAATGTAACCCTCTGGCAAGTCGAGGTCTTTCCAATTCACGCGATGCATTTCTGATGCAGGTGGATCCCACGGGTGATGTGGGTCTGGAAAACTCATCCAGCAGAACCAATCGCGATCATCGGGAAGTGATTGCAACCATGTAATCGTTCGCTGAGCAACCCATTCGGTGTGATACCACTCTCGTGGAATTGGATTGACTTTTATCTGCGGCGCATTCGTATCGCCGCCACCTTCAGCATTCACTTGCAGTTCGCGATCGAGCACGTTGTAATAGCCGCCAACTGCTTCTGGATGATTTTCGCGAACCCATTGCGAATAGTGCAACTGACCGGCTGCGCCATGTGTCGCAAGTTCCATGTGGTCGAAACCACGGTGCGGGTCTTTTGGATTGTCGGTAGTGATTTTTTGGGAGCCCATACGGTTTTCGGTAAATCGCAAGAATGGGTCGAGCAGTGGTTCGAAGTGTGCTTTGCCTATGAGCGCAGTTGCGTATCCAGCACCACGTAAGTCGGCTGCAATGCTCGGCGCATCTTCGGGAAGCGGCACACCGTTCATCCACACGCCGTGAGTGCTGACATGTTGACCGGTCAGCATGGTGCTGCGTGAAGGCATGCACACCACGTTTTGCGGGTGCGCACGATCAAAGGTGATTCCCGCGCGGCTGAGCGCATCAAGCACTGGTGTGCGGGCAATGGTTCCACCGTTGCAACCGAGTGCGTCGTAACGCTGTTGGTCGGTGGTGATGAACAAAATTTTGCGACCCATTACTTACCGTCAAACATTTCTTTAACTTTGGCAATGCCAATGGACGCTGCTCCAGCGATTGGAAGCGCAAGTACTTCAGGTTCCATATCGGTGGAGTACATGAGCATGCAGCGGTTAGGTCCATCGGCAATGACATCAACCGTTCCCAAATGGAAGGTGATGAATGGGTTGTTCACGATTTTGTATTGGAAACGACGCAAGTCGTGATCAAGGGTGATGATGTCCTCTTCGAAGGTGATGCCACCGGCCAGGGTGATCCAGCGCTTGTTGCCCTCAACGCGCGTGCTGGTGATGGGAAACCATTCATGCAATTTCTCGGGTTGGCCAACGAATGCCCACACTTTGTCGGCGCTGCAGTTAATGAAGTCGCTGCGACGGATGGAACCCATGGGTCAAAACTAACGGTCAGCCTTGACGAAAATGGAACTCAGGCGATCGCCCAGTTGATCTCGGGTTGATGGTGATCTGAAAGAGCACGATTGGCTTGTGAAAATGGGCGAGAACCAAAGAATCCGCGATGGGCGGATAGAGGCGAGGGATGTACCGAAGTGATCACGGTGTGTTGCTGATTGACGAGTGATGCGTTCTTTCCCGCATGAGCGCCCCACAACACAAACACGATGTGCTGTTCTTGTGATCCGAGATACGAAATGATCGCATCGGTAAAGGTTTCCCATCCGTGTCCTGCATGTGACGCAGCTTCACCTTCACGAACGGTGAGCGTGGTGTTCAGCAGCAGAACGCCCTGCATTGCCCATGATTCGAGATTTCCATTCGTTGGAAGAGGAAAATCAAGATCTGTGTGCATCTCGGTATAGATGTTGCGCAACGATGGCGGAATGCGCGTTCCATGTTGCACGGAGAAACTCAATCCGTGTGCCTGCCCGGCTCCGTGATACGGGTCTTGACCAACGATCACTACGCGAACATTGTGTGGTGCAGTGAATTGCAATGCAGCAAACACGTTGTCTTCGGAGGGAAAAACATTAAATGAACCGCGTTCACGCGCAACGAATTCGGTGAGCTTGGTGAAATATGGCTGAGTGGTTTCGTTGCGCAATACCTCGCGCCACGATTCGGGAACGTTCATCCGCCAAATGCGCGGTACACGCGCTCAAATGGTCCGATACCAAATCTGCGTTGCCACATTGATGACACTGGAACAGCAATTACATAAAAGGCGAGGCTGAGCACAAGTGCAGTGTCAAGCCCGGTTGGTCGTACCCAGTGCATCCAATGCACAACAAAGTTGAACACCAAAACATGTGCGAGGTAAATCGACAAAGTCATTTGTCCGGTGCGAGCAATGAACTCAACAACACAATTCGATCCCTGAAAATCGGCAATAAGTGAAACACAGCAGAATGCAAGGAGTGCAACCGACAGAGTTGATGTGACATGAAGAACCGAATGGTCAACGTTGTTGGTGGAGAGCACGCGTTGCATTACGTAATTTGATTGCGACGTTAGTGAACTAGGCATGACAAATGTACGAAAAACAAAGGTGATAAACAGCGTGATACCGGACCACACCATGATGCGTGTGCGTATTTGTGCGAGCCGATGAATGTTGCGTCCCAGAATGATTCCGGCGCACATGAATGTGATCCACGGGAAAACTGGATGCGTGTAATCAACAAACGTTCTGATCAATAGATTTCGTGGCGAATTAGGTGTGGGTGATAACCACTGCGTGAAGTTGCCCTGAAAGAACTGGTATCCACGCCAAGCGGAAAGTCCGGTTGAAACTGCAATTGATATTGCCGATA
>CAITUB010000155.1 GCA_903895515.1 uncultured Acidimicrobium sp.
ACCGGTTACGGAAGAACCGGTACATGGTTTGGTTTCGAGCATTACGGCATTTCGCCCGATGTGGTGATCATGGCAAAGGCCATGGGTAACGGAATGCCAATCGGTGGAAGTTGGGCGAAGAAAGAAGTGGCTTCAGTATTTAAACCAGGCGATCATGGCAGCACATTCAGCGGTACAGCCATCGCAACCTCGGCTGCGCGCGCGACCATCAAGGAAATGCAACGACTCAATGCTCCGCAAATGGCATTCGACAAGGGTGCGCTACTTACCTCGTTGGTGCAGGCAATTCCCAAAGTCGTGTCAGTTCGCGGACGCGGACTGTTGTTGGGTGTCGAACTTGCAGAAGGCGTCGATGCCAAGGAAGTGCAACTGCAGTTGTTGAAAAATGGATTAGTCACCAATGCGGTGACCGCAACCGCATTGCGCCTTGCCCCGCCACTCACGGTGTCTGAAGACGAAATCCGTGAAGCAGTGAGCATCATTGCTGCGGTGTTGAAGGACGCTTAGTTATGGCGCATAGAAATTTCTTGCACGCCTACGACATGTCGGCAACCGAATTGAAGCGTGTGCTCGCTCTAGCTCAAGCACCGATTGCGCAACTTGGTCGGCCACTGGATGGAAAGGGTGTCGCCCTCATTTTTGAAAAGCCTTCTAATCGCACTCGCCACAGTATGGAAATGGCTGTGGTGCAATTGGGTGGTCACCCGGTGTACACCCGCGGAGAAGAAGTCGGAATGGATGTGCGCGAGTCAGTTGAGGACATTACGAACGTGATGTCGGGTTACCACGCCATATTGTGCGCCCGGGTGTTCGATCACGGCGTATTGCATCGAATGGCTGCAGTTTCATCGGTGCCAATCGTCAACATGCTCAGTGATTTTGCGCATCCGCTACAGGCGGTTGCCGATGTGTTGACGATGCAGCAAAATTTCGGTGATCTCGCCGGAAAAACAGTGACATACGTTGGCGACTTCAACAATGTTGCGCGTTCGCTATGCGAAGCATCGGCAATGCTCGGTATGCATATTCGCCTTGGCTGCCCTGAGGGCTACGACGCTCACGACAACGAACTGCTCGGTCTCACCGAACTTGGTGCCGCATCGGTAGAGCAGTATCGCGACATTGCCATTGCGGTGAGTGGTGCACACGCTGTACACACCGACACTTGGACGTCTATGGGGCAGGAGAGCGAATCAGCTGAACGTGAGGCAACGTTCGCCGGTTTCGAAGTAACAACTGAAATGATGGCGCTTGCAGAAACGAATGCAATTTTCATGCATTGTTTGCCGGCCCATCGCGGTCAAGAGGTTGCATCTTCAGTAATTGATGGTCCGCAAAGCAGGGTTTATCCGCAAGCACATAACAGGATGCACGCCGCACGTGGAGTGCTCGCGTTTCTGATGGGAGAACAAAAGTGACCACAAAAGTTCAGCGCCAGCGAGCAGTTGCGCAACTCATCTCCGATCATGATGTAACCAGTCATACGCAACTTGTTTCGTTGTTAAAGAAGTCGGGGATAGCGGCAACTCAAGCCACTGTGTCGCGCGACTTAGAAGAAATTGGTGCTGTCAAAGTACGCACATCGCATGGCGAAACTGCTTACGCCATTCCAGAGTTCGAACCCGATCGCATCGCGCCGCTCGAACAGTTGCGTCGCGTACTTGCCGAATGGGTTGCAGATATTCAGATCAGCGAACCCATTGTCATCATTCGAACACCGCCTGGTTGTGCGCACGTTGTTGCATCAGCTCTTGATCGCTCGCGCATTGAAGGCCTTGCGGGAACGGTTGCCGGTGACGACACCATGTTCTGCGTAGCGAGTCAAAGTTACGGAGCAAAGAAACTTGCAGCGCATCTTGGCAAACTTGCC
>CAITUB010000156.1 GCA_903895515.1 uncultured Acidimicrobium sp.
GCGTGGCTTGACGTCTACTGGGGTTTCCGTTGGCTTAGTCATTAGACCTAAGGCTACTTGCGCAACTTATGCGGCTGACTTCACTGGCTTTCGGTAGAAGTACAACGCTGGCACCAGGAATGCGAAATAGGTAATGACCCGAATGTTTTCGGCTGCATAGTGCCAACCAAAGAAACCCTTCATGAAGTCATAGAACGTGCCCGATGCCCACATTCCATTCTTGATGTCCCACGCCGGCTGAACGAGCCAACCGTTTTCCCAACCAATCAGTTCGCGGTATTCGTGCACCGCTTTGCCGGCCAAACCAGCAGCAAACAAAATGAGCAGGACTGCCGTGACGTTAAAGAATTTCTTGAGATCAATTTTTCGGCCACCAGCAAAAATAGCCACACCAAGAACGACCGAAGCAGCGAGACCAATTAATCCACCGACAACAACTGACACACCCGACGCAGATGTGGTTTCTGCACTGAGCAAAAACAACACCGTTTCCAGGCCTTCACGAACTACTGCAACAAATGCAATGGTGAACAAAGCCGTCTTTGCCGACTTGTCTACTTTGGCTCGCAGTTCTGCGCTGAGTTGTTGCGAATTTTTGCGCATCCAAAAAATCATTTGTGTGAGCACTGCAGCAGCAACGAGCGCAATGGTTCCTTCAACAGCCATTTCAACTTTGCCGTTCAATCCACTGACTGCAAGATAAATCGCGGTTCCTGCTACCAAACATGCAAGAACTGCTGATGCAGTACCAATCCATACGTAACGCGCATCTTGTTTGCGGTTGGTCTTGCTGAGATACGTAAGCAAGATGGCGACAATGAGCGAGGCTTCGAGTCCTTCGCGCAGGGTGATGAGGAAGCTGGAGGTCATCACCAGATGTTAGGCATACCTAACAGATGATGCAACTCGAGCCACAAAAGGCTTATTTTGCACGTCGGGCCTGCAGGATGGCCGTAACTACCTTGCCATCTGCCTTGCCCTGAGATGCCTTCATGATGGCGCCGACAAGAGCACCCATGGCCTTTTCTTCTCCGGCGCAATACTTCGCCCAGGCATCTGCTTGCTGTGCAATTGCCGCATCGACCATTGCTTCAACTGCGCTGGTGTCGAGTGCTTCGAAACCTTTCGCAGATGCAATGGCAACCGGGTCTCCTCCACCGTTCGCCACCATTTCAGACAAAATCGTTTTTGCTTGCGTGGCAGTAATTTTTGCATCGCGTTCCATTTGCGTAAGCGTTGCAATATCGCTTGCGGCAACTTTCGGAGTTGCACCTTCTTCTGCGAATGCTTGTTGCACGTATACCAACGCGCGTGCGGCGTCGCCGCCGGCTTGGGCAACGGCAGAAACATAATCGTCTTGGCCGCGCTCAACAATGACGTACACCGATTCGCTTTCCTTGTTCGCGCCAGTCAGCGTTGCAAGTTGTGCGCGACGCGCAGCAGGCAACATCGGCAACGATGCACGAATGCTTTCAATCCACTCTTGATCTGGATCGAGCAACACCAAGTCGGGCTCTAAGAAGTACCGGTAATCATCGGCGTCTTCCTTCGTGCGCAATGTGTGCGTGCGACCTTCGCTGTCGTCCCAGTGACGCGTTTCTTGGCGAATGGTTCCGCCCGACTCCAACACATCTATTTGACGGCGTGCTTCGTAGTCAATTGCTTTGCCAACTGCACGAATGGAGTTGACGTTCTTAATTTCACAGCGCGTTCCAAACTCCGCGCCAGGTTTGCGCACCGACACGTTTACGTCGCAACGCATAGAACCCTCTTCCATCTTTGCGTCGCTCGCGCCTACCGCCAACAAAATAGAACGCAATTCGGCAACGTATTGACGCGCCTGATCGGAGTTGCGAATGTCTGGGCGCGAAACAATTTCGACCAGTGGAACACCTGCACGGTTGAAATCCACAAGTGAATAATCGCTGCCATGAATTCGACCGCTGGTGCCACCAATGTGCGTTGACTTACCCGTGTCTTCTTCTAGGTGAGCACGTTCAATGCCAATACGCACATCGCCAGGCAGCATCATGAAGCCGTCAATGTTGATTGGCTGGTCGTATTGACTGATTTGATATGCCTTTGGCATGTCTTGATAGAAATAGTTCTTGCGGTGGAACGTGCTTGGTTGCACGGTGCAATTGAGCGCAAGACCTAAGCGAATTGCCAATTCCACTGCCTGCTTGTTCAACACCGGTAACGCGCCAGGAAGGCCAAGCGTTACGGGGTCGATGTTGGTGTTTGGCTCGTCGCCGAAACGGTTCGGGCTTGCCGAAAACAGTTTCGTTTTCGTATCTAATTCAACGTGCACTTCAAGGCCAACGACCATCTCCCAGCCGTTTGGCAGCTCCGTGCTGTGCTGTGGTGCCGATGATGCGTTGCTCATGACGCACGCTCCAGTTCGGCTGCAACACGGAACATGGTCTGTTCACCAAGTGCAGGTGCAAGCACTTGCACGCCAACCGGCATGTTGTGTGCGCCAGTTCCGAACGGAACGCTCATTGCGGCGTGCCCAGCAAGGTTGGTTGGAATGGTGAAAATGTCACACAGATACATGGTGAGTGGGTCGCTCGTTTTGTCGCCCAATGGGAACGCAACAGTCGGCGATGTTGGGGTAAGGATCACATCGCACTTTTCGTACGCTGCTGCAAAATCGTTAGCAATAAGGCGGCGAACTTTGAGTGCCTTGCCGTAATACGCATCGAAATAACCAGCCGACAATGCGTACGTTCCAAGCATGATGCGACGCTTCACTTCTGCGCCGAAACCTGCTGCGCGAGTTGCGCCGTACATGGAGTGCAAGTCTCCTGTTTCTACGCGCATTCCATAACGAACGCCGTCGTAGCGGGCCAAGTTGCTGCTTGCTTCCGCAGGCGCAACTAAGTAATACGCAGTGAGGCAATACGACAGTGACGGCAATGCAATATCGACAATGGTTGCACCCGCTGCTTGCAATGCAACATATGCAGCATCCATACGAGCAAGTACTTCTGGTTCGCACCCGTCTGGCATGTCGGCCAGGCGACCAATGCGCATGCCCTTCACTCCTTGACCAAGCACGCTGGTAAGCGACGGCATTGGTTGTGGCAACGAAGTGGAATCGAGTGGGTCGTGACCGCCAATGACTTCCATCATCAAGGCAGCATCGGCAACCGTGTGCGTGAACGGACCAACCTGGTCGAGGCTGCTGGCAAACGCAACGATTCCTTGACGACTGACAAGACCATACGTTGGCTTCACACCAACAAGTCCACACAGCGATGCTGGTTGACGAATACTTCCGCCCGTGTCGGAACCCAAACTCGCTGCAGCAAAACCCGCAGCAACTGCAGCAGCACTGCCGCCACTTGAACCACCGGGAACGCGCGATGTGTCGAGAGGATTTTTCGTTGGGCCGAATGCTGAGTTCTCGGTACTTGAACCCATTGCGAATTCGTCAAGGTTGGTTTTGCCCACCATGACTGCGCCTGCTTGTTGCAATCGCGTCACCACAGTTGCGTCGTACGGCGGCTTCCAACCTTCAAGAATTTTTGACGAACATGTGGTTTCAATTCCACGCGTGCACATGTTGTCTTTCAACGCAACGGGAACACCGGCAAGAGGGCCAACAGGCTTGCCCGCTTTAATGTCGGCATCCACTTGTTGTGCTGTTGCACGAGCTTGCTCGGTTGTCACCAAATTGAATGCGTGGATGTCGCTTTCACGCTCAGTAATGCGCGCAAGGTGTTGCTCTAATACTTCAACTGCAGACGTTTTTCCTGCAGCAATGTCGGCAGCAATGTCAACAACAGTGGCGAAAGGCTTTGTCATTACTGTTCACCCAAACCAAGTGACGGCGGAACGCGGAATCGGCCATCTTCTGCAGCAGGTGCAGCGGCCAACACTTCATCGCGATCAAGACCAGCGACCACAACGTCTTCGCGAAACACGTTCTTCAAAGGAAACGGCTGCGCGAGCGGCGCAACATTGCTGAGGTCCAGCTTGTCGATGTCGGCAAAGTGATCGAGCATGCCCGAAAGCTGGGTGGTCATGAGCGCCAGTTCGTCATCGCTCAAATGCAGGCTGGATAGCTTGGCAACCTTGGCTACTACTTCTGAGGTGATTCGTGCTGGGCTCGAACCTGACGACGGGGTGCTCACAACCCGTAATGCTATTGGCTAAGCGGGCAAATCAGATTTAGTGCGGCGCGGCAAGACCAACATGCTCACCGACACGGCAAACACCACAATGGACACCCACTGATTGAGGCGGAGTCCACCAGCCGAATGCGCTGGGTCAATTCGCAGTCCTTCATTGAAGAACCGAAACAACGTGTAGCCAGCTGTGTAATAAAGAAACAAATAGCCGTCGCGCTTCACCACTTTGTCGAGCAGTAATAACATTCCACACAGCGCCAAGCACGCAAGTGACTCGTACAAAAAAGTTGGATGAAACAATGTGCCAACTGGAAAGCCTGCTTGTCGGGTGTGAAACGCGGAAACTTCTAATCCCCACGGCAATGTTGTTGGTCTGCCAAATAATTCCTGATTAAACCAGTTACCCCATCGTCCAATGCTTTGCGCCAGCGGTAAGGCAGGTGCAACACATGTCAGCAGAACGGCAGTAGAGATACCACGTCTGCGACCTTCCCAAATTCCCACAATGACCCCGAGGAAAATGCCGCCCCAAATTCCGAGGCCGCCTTTCCAAATTTGCACAATGCGTTCTGGGTGACCACTAAACAATTCCCAATCGGTAATCACGTGATACAGGCGTCCACCAATTACTCCTGCCGGCACACCCCACAATGCAATCGCACTCATGTCTTCACGAGTACCAGCACCTCGCTTTTCCAAACGTCGCCCAGAAAGCCACACTGCGGCAACTACGCCGAGCGCAATCATTGCGCCGTAAGCATTGAGTTTCAATGGACCGAGCTGCAGCACTCCTGTGCTTGGGCTTGGAATTGATGCGAAGAAATTCACTTAAGCAGTTACCCGCCGCGCGAACTCAAGTGCTTTCGCGTTTACGGTTTCCTTCTCAACATCTTGCGTCGCCACATGAAAGCTGCGCTCAAGCACTACTCGCTCGATGCTTCCCGCGTACTTGCTTGCCAAGAAATCGCTTTCCTTCGGGTTCACCACGTGATCATTCGTCGAAGTGAACAACAACAATGGAACTTTGATAGACCCGTAGGTTTTTGACAACGGTTTCAAACCCTCTGCGAATAATGAAACTGCAGCGGCAAGCGGTGTTGCATCGTATGAACTTTCTTTTACAGCAGGGTCTGAAATATCGCTACCGATTGCCGGCAACGACTTCTTTCCTGATTTCACAGCAAGTCGCGCACCCGCAAGTTTTGAAGCAGACGATTTCGTTGTTGGGTTGATGCACACAATTCCCGAGAGGTCTGCATGTCGCGATGCAAGCCACAACGTAAGTGCGCCACCCATAGACAAACCAACAACTACAACTTTCGAGCAACGCTTACGTAGTTCGCTTAACGCATTCTCGGCATCGCGCGACCAGTCAGCCCAGCGTGTGTCCATCATTTCTTCAACATTGGTTCCGTGCCCTGCCAATCGAGGCAACTCAACATGAAAGCCTGCTGCACCGAACACTTCTGCAATTTCGCGCATCGATGAAGGGTCGCCCGTGAAGCCGTGCACAACGAGTGCCCCTACATTGCCCGTCCCTACGTGTGACCACGCTTCTGCACCTGGAATAACCGCGTACGACATACCTATCCCCCTTGTTCTGACGATGATAGTTCACGTGGTGGTTGAATGAACTGGTGACTTCGTCCAAACGCAGAGTTGAATACTCCGCAGTTACCGCATTTGCGCC
>CAITUB010000157.1 GCA_903895515.1 uncultured Acidimicrobium sp.
CCAAGTTCGCGGTCGCCAACAAACACGGTGGCAAAAAACATCTTCTCGTGGTCTGGGCCTTCGTCTTCCACTTTGTAATGCACGTGTGCTTCAAGTTTCGAAGCCAGTTCTTGTAAACGAGTTTTGGCATCCAAGCGATCAAGCCCGCCAACTGCATCAACAATGCGCTTGCCCATCAGTGCACTCACCACGTCGTGTGTTGCTTGCGGGCCGGCGTCTATATACACAGCGCCAATTACGGCTTCAAGTGCGTCGGAAAGAATGGATGTCTTCTCGCGACCACCTGCGGTGTCTTCGCCTTTGCCCAACATTAAAAACTCGCCAATACCCAGTTCAACGGCAACTTCGGCAAGTGCATTCGCGTTCACCACGCTCTTGCGCAAGTCGGTCAGTTTTCCTTCAGGCAAGTCGCTGTGTTGCGTGTACACAATGTCGGCAACTACCCAACCAAGTACGGCGTCGCCCAAAAACTCCAAGCGCTCGTTGCTTTCGCCACCATCGTTTTCTGCATTCCACGAACGGTGGTGCATAGCTGTTTCCAGCAAGGAAACATTGGTGAATTCATAGCCCAGGCGGGCGCTCAACTGCGAAAGATCAGGCATCAGTCTTCAATGCGTTGGCAATAAGGCCAACCATGTCGCAGTCCACCATGTCTTTGGCAACTTTGATGCCGTTCAACATTGCGCGAGCACTTGACGATCCGTGCGAAATAATGCACACGCCATCTACACCCAACAAAATTGCGCCACCCGTTGAATCGGGGTCGAACTTGGAATACAAATCCAACAATGCAGGCATTAACGCATCTGCGTGTTCTTTGTATTGCGGTTGGCCAATGCTGGCAAACAATTCCTTCACAATCATGCGCATGGTGCCTTCAAGCGTTTTCAACGCAACGTTGCCAGTGAATCCGTCGGTCACCACTACGTCTACATCGGGCGTCATAATGTCGCGGCCTTCAACGTTTCCAATGAAGTTGATGTTGTCCATTGCACTCAGCAATTCGAAACTCTTCTTGCGCAGCGTGTCGCCTTTGCCTGGCTCTTCGCCAATCGACAACAAGCCAACTCGTGGGCGTTCAATGCCGTAACGAGCATTGGCATACACCGAACCCATTACTGCGAACTGTGTCATCCATTCGGCTTCAACTTCGGCGTTTGCACCGGCGTCCAACATGACGGTTGGTGTGCTGCCAGGAACCGGAATTGGTGTGGCAATGGCCGGACGCTTCACGCCTTTAATGCGGCCCATGCGTAACAACGCGCTGGCCATGGTTGCGCCGGTGTTGCCGGCAGAAATCATTGCGCTTGCAATGCCGTCGCGAACTAAGTCTGCAGAAACAACAAGTGTTGAATCTTTTTTGTTACGCACCGAACTCGCAGGGTCTTCGTGCATGTCGATGAACTCGGTTGCAACGTGCAACGGCAAGTCACCACGATCGGCCAAGTCGGCAGGGCCAACAAGTAATACGGGAATGCCAGCAGCAACGGCTTGCTTGGCTCCTTCAACAATTTCGGCGGGAGCTTTGTCTCCGCCTAATGCATCAACTGCAACGGGCAACATGTGCGGGCCCGAAGGTTTATCAGCCAACGTCTACAGCGACGCGACCCTTGTACCAACCGCAGTTTCCACAAACAGTGTGTGGCAACTTCGAGTTGCTGCAACGAGGGCAAACACTGCGTGCTGGTGATCCAAGTTTCCAGGCGCCTGCCATGTGGCTGCGGCCCTTCATCTTCGATTTCTTTTTCTTTGGTACTGGCATCGCGTGCTCGGCTTTCGCTTAAAAAACTAGGTCTTCGGGTGTCAAAGGTTATCGGCTCAGTCGCCGAGTTGACCCCGTAATTGGTCAAGTACCGACCAGCGCTCATCGGTGCGCTGGGCTTGGCATTGGCAGGGGTCGCTTTGCATATCTGCACCGCATTGTGGGCATAAACCGGGGCAATCTGGCTTACATAAAGGCGCATCGGGCAACCCAAGCAACACGGTTTCGCGAACCATGGGCATTAAATCCAGCTGCTCCCCTTCCAAAACGTATGCATCCGGGTTGTCGGGCACGCTTCGATAAATCTCGTCAATAGCCACTTGTATGTCGGCCGAAACTTCTCGCAAGCAACGACGACACAACATGGTGGTGCTGCACGCAGTTTCACCTTGCACTACAAGTCCGCCTTGCACGCTTTCAATGTGCAACTCAACATCAATTTCGCGTGTTGCAACAATGCGATCGTCGCCAAATGCAAAATCGGCAACAGGCAAACTCACTTCAATATCTTTTAACGTGCCTGCACGGCGCGTCAGTTCAAGAACGTTGATCGTGAGCGGCGCCGACATGAGAAAGATTTAGTACAGGTCGGTACGTTCGTGATCGAAGAACGTTGCACCCGTGGCATCACGTGTTGGTGCAACTGCTTCTTCTTCAACAACTGGTGCAATGCGCATGCGCTCGCGGCCTTGGCTTACTTGGCGCGTAATGCGGTCGAGCAAAATTTCAAAGCTTGCAAGGCGCTGGTCCAAGAAGTCTTCAAGTTCGTTCTTAATACGGCGTGCATCTGCTTCGCCTGCTTCGAGTACTTGGCGTGAACGTGCTTCTGCAGCGCGAACTACTTCGGTGCGTTGCACCATGCGCTCGGCTTGTGCGCGTGCTGCTTCAACAATTTCGTCGGCTTCGCGTTGTGTCTTTTGCACAAACTCGGTGCGCTCTTTCAGCATCCAACGTGCTTGGCGAATTTCTTCAGGAAGAATTGCCAATGCGTCTTGCAACAAACCAACAACATGGTCGCGGTCAATACGTGGAGTGCTACTTAGCGGCACGTTCGGCGCGCTGGCAATCATGTGAATCACTTCTTCAAGCATCGACTCGGTATCGCCGAGTTCTGCCTGTACGGGTTCTTCAATTGCGCCGTCAAAATCGTCGTAACTCATTACTTGGCTCCCTTGCTTTGCTTGGCAACTAATGCCTTCAACACCGGTGCTGGAACCATTGGGGTCTTGATTGGGCCCGTGTAGTTCGCAAACTGACGTATATATGTGCTGGAAATGAACGAACGCTCGGGGCGGCTAAACAACAACACGGTTTCAATGCCGGTGGCTGCGTTGTTGGTGTGCGCCATTTGCTGCTCAATGTCGAAGTCGGCTCCGGTGCGGGCGCTCTTCACAATCATGCTGGCGTTAATGCGGGTGGCCACTTCAACGGTCAAACCTTCATAGGTCGCCACACACACGGCGTTGCCCAGGTGAACGGTGCTTTCGCGAATCAGTTCGGCGCGCTCTTCAGGGTTAAACATGCCCGATGGCTTGGCTGGGTTGTGCATCACGCCAATGACTAATTCGCCGAACAGCGAAACAGCTTGTTCGACGACATCCAGATGACCCAAATGGAATGGGTCAAAACTGCCGGGGTAAAACGCAACGGCCATAACGACTCTTACGCTAACCGCTGTAAGAACGACACGTACGCCCTGCCGTAACGCTTTACGCGGGTTACTTCCCAGCCTGTAATTGCAGGGTTTTCCAGTGTCATGTCGCGATCGCTCTCGGCCACCACAAAATCTGCTTGCACCAAGTCGAGCAGTTCGTGCCATTTCGCAAATTCATACGGCGGGTCGGCAACGATCAAGGTTGCACCCTTAACCGCGGCAAGTTGCTGCATCGCATCGCCGCGAACAATGGTTGCGCGGTCGGTTAAACCAAGCGTGTCGATGTTGCGCTTCAACACTTCAAGCGCATCACGATCGCGTTCGATGAATGTGCAATGAGCAGCACCGCGCGATAACGCTTCAATACCAAGTGCACCACTGCCGGCAAATGCGTCCACCACATGAGCGTCAATAATCACGCCAGCACTGCCCAACGCATTGAAGGTTGCTTGGCGCGCTTTGTCGGTGGTGGGCCTGGTGGTTCTGCCCTCGGGTGCCTCAATTTTCCTGCCCCGCAGTTCGCCTGCCACCACTCTCATGATTTCACGCTATTACGCGTCATGGCAGTTACTGATGTGTGGTTGAATAAGCCAGTGAATTACGAGCCGAATGAGGCAGAGTTTGGCCCAGCCGAGCCGCCAACCGAGTCCATTATTTGTGTGGACTGTGGAGGCACTGCCCATTTGCTGACGCAACCGCCCGAAGACAACCTGTGGCTGGTTGGCGATGTTGTTGCGTATCGCTGTTCCGATTGTTTGGACCGCTGGGACTTAGTGCTCATGCCTGAAGGTGAGTAACAACCTAAGGTAATTAGGTGACGACAACTGAAACCCCCAATGCGCGCGAACGAATTCTCGCTGCTGCAAAACATGAACTACACGAAGTTGGCATTCTCGGCATGCGCGTGCAAGAAGTTGCAAAACTCGCTGAAACTTCGGTTTCGCTTATTTACAAATACTTCGAAGACCGCGACGGTTTGCTTGCCGTAGTGCTTGGCGACATGCACGACGAACGTATTGACAACTGGGAAAAGATGTTTGCCCATGCGCTTCTAGACGATGCACCACGCGGCGAATTCAGCGTTGAAGACCTGCTCAGCAATTTGCCAATGCCCAACTCGGAATACTTTCTTGCTCTCGGCATGGACCGCGCGCAAATGTTGGCTGCATTAAACAGCAACCCAAAGTTGCGCGAACGTATTGAACAAACAACGCAACGGTTGTTCACGCTCACATTGAAAGTTGTAAGCAATGCCGACATCAGCGGGAAAGAAAACGAGTCGTTCAATCGCGTTACGGCACTTGTCATCAGCAGTCTGAATCTCATTTTCATCAACAACGACCTTCTCGGCGACCACCGCGTTACCGACGATGAGTACACGGCGTTCCTCAAAGCGATATTCAAAAACCGAAAAGAAAAGTAAAGAAGAAAGAAAACTTTTCACCCTTTTTGAAAATTTTTCACTCCCTAGCCTCGGAGCATGGGTGAAAACGGTTACTCCAAGCCAGGCAACGAAATTGACTCCCGCGAACGCATTCTCATTGCCACTCGCGCGCGTATCAAACAAGACGGAATCATTGGTTTACGCGTAGCCGATGTGGCCAAAGACGCCGAAACGTCAATCACACTTATTTACAAGTATCACAGAGACAGAGATGGGCTACTCGCCCGGGTGCTTGGCGATATGTACGCCGAGTTCCGCACGGCATTTCATACCAAGATCGAAGAATGGCTGGCATCAAAAGACTCACTCACTCTTGAAGAGTTTGTGTACCTCATGCCAAACCCGGAAGAGGAAACAAAACATGCTCGCGACTTCCGCGTGCAAGTGTTAGCTACGGCACTCGAGAACCCCGAGCTGCACAAAAACATCAAAGCAGAAACAGAAAAGATGTATCGCTGGATGCGCGACACCATCGAAGCAAATCGTCACAAACTTCCAGCCGACGATCAAAATTTCGATATCCGGTTCTTCACCGTCATCATGTTCAACATCATGTTTGTGTATTACGACTTGGTGGATGAAGACAGAATTTCGGCCGAGGAATATCGCTCCATGTTGATTGCCCAAATCCGCAATTCAGCCCGAAACACCGTTAGTTCATAGGGGTATTGACACTTTCATAAACTGAGCGATATCGTTCATTTTATGAAATCAACGGTAGAGGCTTCTTTACTGCCCATCTTGCGCTCGCGCGGCCAGGCCGAAATTCTCTGCGCTGTACTCGCTAACCCGAACCGCGAATGGACGCTTGGCGAACTCGCCAAAGTAAGCGGTCAGTCTTTGCCAACCGTGCAACGCGAAGTTGAACGCGCAGAGTTGGCAGCGCTTGTTGAATCCCGCCGCATGGGTCGTCAGCGTTTAGTGAAAGCCGGTCCTTCGCAAATCGCCATCATGTTGGCGAACCTCTTGCTGTGGTCATATGGCCCAAAGTTTGTAATCGCTGAAGAGTTTGCAGGTATCAAGGGCATCGAACGCCTATTCATCTTTGGTTC
>CAITUB010000158.1 GCA_903895515.1 uncultured Acidimicrobium sp.
AACATTGAATTCGCGAGCGAGCAACTTCAGTTTTCGACTGATTTCGCTCACTTCTAATTGGCGGTTTTCCGGACGACCGTCGCCACCCATCAATTGCAAATAGTCAATAACAATGAGTGCTAGTCCACCTTCGCGGCTGTAAACACGGCGTGCTTTTGCGCGAATTTGTCCAACAGTGGTGCCTGCGCTGTCATCGATGATGAGCGGAATGTCAAGACGACCAACTGCGTGACCAATTTTGGTCCAATCTTTTGGCGTTGGTCGGCCAGTACGAAACACCGTTCCGTCAACGCGCGCTTCGCTTGCCAAAATACGTTGCGACAATTCGGCTTTACCCATTTCCAACGAGAAGAACAGCACGGGCTGGTTTAAATGTTGGGCAGCATGCACTGCAATACCCAGTGCGAATGCGCTCTTACCCATTGCAGGTCGAGCACCCACGATGTTGAGTGTTCCTGGTTGTAGACCAAGCAGCACTTTGTCTAAGTCGACATAACCCGTTGGCACACCGGTCATCACGTCGTTGTTGTTTGCTCGATCTTCGAGTTGATCAAATGCTTTTTTAATTAAAACGTCAAGCCGCTCAGAGCTGTCGCCAACGTTGCTCTCGGAAATATCGAAGATGCGGCTTTCTGCTTCGTCGAGTGCTCGTTCAACATCGTCTGGTTCGCCGTAACCAATTTCGGCAATATCACCTGCAGCGCCAATAAGCCGGCGCAAGCGTGCGGTGTCGCGAACAATCTTTGCGTAACGCTCTGCACTAGAAACTGCAGGCGTTGCGTTTTGTAGTGCCAACAGTTCTTCAAGTCCACCAATACCTTCAAGCAATTGGTGGCGACGAAGTTCGTCGGCAACAGTGATGGGGTCTACTGGCTCGCCAGAAGTGTTGAGCGAGCGAATGGCGTCAAAAATATGACGGTGAGCTGGCTTATAGAACTCGTCTGGGTGAACACCGCGTTCAACAGCGATGCCCACTGCTTCACGCGAGAGCAACATTGCACCGAGCAATGAAGCTTCGGCGTCGAGGTTATGTGGCGGAACACGCTGCGCACCGCGAGAGCCAGACCGTGAATCGGTTCTATTCTCGCTTGTGTTCGACATGCAACTACCTTGCCCGTTGGGCCATGTTGTGGGTTAGCGACACTTCCCTATTGCGCAACAACCGACAAATTCACCACACCGGTGATGCCTTCGAACAACGCAACGCTCACTTGGTGAGCACCCGTTGTGCGAATTGGCGTTTCGATGTTGATGACCTTGCGATCGAGAACTACAGATGTCTGATCTTTCACTGCAGTAGCAATGTCGTTTGCGGTAACTGATCCGAACAACCGACCTTCAGCGCCTGCCTTTGCTTTCACCGTGATGGTGTGCTTGGCAAGCTCTGCAGAAATTGCGAATGCTGAATCACGGTCGGCTGCTTCACGCAAATCGCGAGCGCGACGCATGGAGTTGGCCTGAGTTACTGCACCGTCGGTGGCAAGAATTGCCAGTCCGCCAGGAAGCAAGAGGTTGCGAGCATGTCCTGAAGACACGGTCACAATGTCACCGCGACGGCCGAGGCCGTTGACGTCTTTACGAAGCAAAACTTTCATGATTTATGCCTCCTCTGGTGTTGCATCGACAACTGCAATTTCGTCAGCAAGCGGTGCCACTACGGCTGCTTCGATGACGTCTTTGTAGGTGTCTGCCAATGATTCTGACGAGTCCTTGTCACGTGAACGGCGTGGACGATCGTTGTATGAACCGTCCTCTTCACCACGTCGTGGTGCTCGTGCCGAAGCAACGCGCTTCGTGTACGGCAACAAGGCCATTTCGCGTGCGTTCTTCACTGCAAGAGCAACGTCACGTTGCTGCTGCACGGTGTTTCCATTCATGCGGCGGGCGCGCAACTTTGAACGATCCGACATGAAGCGTTGCAACAAGTTGACGTCTTTGTAGTCAATGAAGCCAACTTTTTCGGCGTGCAACACATTTGGGCGCTTCTTGTATTTGCGCATCGCCGCTTTGGCTGCGCGCTCTTTGTTCTTTTTACTGGTCATGGTGTGTTTCCTTTATGCGATGAGTGATGTTCGAGTGGTGAGTGTTTCAGAAAGGTTCTTCGCCGCTGTCAAACGGATTCGATTCGCCAACTGGGCTTGCGCCACCCTTGGCTGCACCCTGACCATCGGTTCGTGGAGTGCGCTCAACTTGCGCTGTAGCCCAACGAAGGCTTGGTCCGAGTTCGTCAGCGATGACGTCAATTGCCGTGCGCTTGTCGCCTTCGCGAGTGGTGTACTCACGCTGCTCAAGACGGCCGGTAACCACAACGCGAGCACCCTTGGTAAGTGACGCTGCTGCGTTTTCTCCCAATTGGCCCCATGCGGTGACATTGAAATAAGACGTTTGTTCCTGCCACTCGCCGTTGACTTGATAGCGACGACCAACGGCTATGCCGAATGATGCGACGCCACGACCTGAAGTGGTGAAACGAAGTTCTGGGTCGCGGGTGAGATTTCCCACGAGTGTGATGGTGTTATCTGCCATGAAGGGCTCCTAGTTAATGAATGAGTAAATGGAGATCAGGCTTTAGCAGCGATCATGCCGCGGCTAGCTGCTTCCTGATCTGGCAAACGGAGAAGTTTGTGGCGGAGTACATCGTCCGCGAGCTTCAGTGTGCGCTCAACTTCGTCGAGTGCGCCACCTGGGGCTAGGAGGTTGAACACCGCGTAGTACCCCTCTGATTGCTTATTGATTGGATAAGCAAGACGACGCTTGCCCCACCAATCAGGTGTGCCGTGAACAGACCCGCCGGCAGTAGAAACTGCTTTCGAGATCGTGTTAATCCAGGCATGAGCAGCCGACTCTTCGGACGCACCACTCATAATGACCATTAATTCATATGCACGCATAAACGTGTTAACTCCCTTCGGATCCAGCCGAAGCTAGAGCCCCCGAGGGGGCAGGGTGGATAAGGACTCTGGATCGTATCGGCACAAACGGATCGTGCCACACCCGTGTCACGGGGTGCCGTGAAACCTTGGTCCTACCTAGTGTCGCGACTGTTTTCTGCGCACGGGCTCGTGCTCGGGAAGCGTTGACGGCTCCATCAGTGGCAGCGAGCGCAACAAGTGATGCCACTTGCATGACCTACATGCTTCAACAACATAAGCCGTATATAAGGAGTCAAAATTTTGGGCATGCACTGCTTCGCGTTGCGCCAGTTGTCGAAACTCTTCCAGTTCATGAGGACGGGTGATACATCTGCCGTGATGTGGAAGTCGTGGTCCAAACACATACGTCACCAACACCACATTGTCCTCTTGACAAATTGGGCAACGCACCTGTGTTTCGTCACCAAAGTTTCGTGCAGCACGCATGAGGTCTGGGTGTGCATCACACACTTGATCGCGTCGTAATCTGCCACGACGAAATTCGTTGATGACTACTCGACGACTGAGACGATGATCAATGACACCGCCGATTGTTTCTCCATCGTCGCCAGTGATGCTGAGCGCACTCAACCAACCGACGCGACGACGCATGAACATGTCAGCGAACGATAGTCCGAATCATTTCGATTGACTCTTCCACCACTCATCGAGTCGACGCCGAATTTCCTCGTCACCAAGAATGCCGTCTTCGAGTCTGATTTCCATCAAGAACTCAAGGGCTGCACCAACTTGTCTGCTGGGTTTCACTCCCAAGTACTCCATCACCGCCGCGCCATCCATTTCAGGTCGCAGCGCGGCGATCTCTTCTTCTTTAGCCAGTTCAGCAATTCGTGCCTCGAGTTCATCCATGCGCTTAGCAAGCATGAGTGCCTTCTTTTCGTTGCGCGTGGTGCAGTCGCAACGTGTCAACACATTGAGTTCGGTGAGGTACTTGCCCGCATCGCGAACATATCGGCGAACCGCGGAGTCGGTCCAGCCCATTTGGTAGGTGTGGAAACGCAAATGTAGGGCAACGAGTTCGGTAATGGCTGCCACATCTTCAGACGAATAACGCAATGCCTTCAGTCGATCGCGGGACATTCTTGCACCCACTACTTCGTGATGATGGAAAGTCACACCTTTGCCGTCTTTAAACGAACGAGTTTTGGGTTTGCCAATGTCGTGGAACAACGCTGCAAGTCGTGTGATGCGGAAATCAAAATCTGGTGCGGCGTTCGGCTGCACATTTTCAACAACGGCAAACGTGTGAGTGAGTACATCTTTGTGCCGATGAATTGGGTCTTGCTCAAGTTTCATTGCTGGTAGCTCAGGAAAGAAATGTGCTGCAAGGCCGGTGTCAACAAGAAACCACAAACCCAAACTTGGAAACTCTGTAACGAGTAGTCGATCGAGTTCGTTGCGAATTCGTTCAGCGGAAATGATCTTCAGCCTCTCGTGCATTTCTTTCACAGCACTGACCAATTCATCAACTGGTTGCACTTTCAGTGTCGAAATGAATCGGGCGGCGCGCATCATTCGCAACGGATCATCACTAAAGCTTTCCGTTGGTGACAGTGGTGTACGTAACACCCTCGACACCAGGTCGGCTGCGCCACCAAATGGATCAACGAGAACCGGATTGTCGGTAGTGAGTTCAAGCGCCATTGCATTAATCGTGAAATCACGGCGCGACAAGTCCATAGAAATGTCGGTAGAAAACTTCACATCAGGCTTGCGCGAATCTGGAGAATATGCCTCTGCACGATGCGTGGTGATCTCATAGGTTCGGCCGTTTTTCTGACACGAAATCGTTCCGAATCGTTCGCCTGCAGTCCACACTGCATCTGCCCAACCCGACAACAGTTTCTTTATGTCTGGTGGTGTCGCATCGGTGGTGAGATCAAAGTCCAACTCCTCGGTTGCTCGATCAAGGAGTAAATCGCGAACGGTGCCACCAACTACGTATAGACGAAACGATGCCTCGCGAAACATGTTGCCAAGCGGCCGAAGTTCTGCCAGAACGGGCTCAAATCGCGGAGGAATCACACTTCGTAGGTTAGAGGTTGCTCCCCCACCAACGAGGTTGCCGACTACCGTCACATAGTGATGTCTTGCACTACTGGTCGCCGTATTTCGCGGTGGTCAAGCCTGCTCTTTGTGGTCTCGGCATTGTTGTTCTCTACTCCCGCACACGCAGGGTTGGCCTCGCCCCGAACGCTTCCTTCGGTGATTGAAGCTCGGCTGATTGGTCAAAATTTCAACGTCACCATTGGCAAACAGTTTCGATTTGTTGTGTCTATCCCCAACAAAACAACGTTGGCTGAATTGCGTACAACCCAAAATGCTGTTCTGCGAGTTGATGTTCACGCAGCCGTCACTTCTCGTGAAGCTGTTCGTGACGTAGTAAATGGAAATATCACTCCAAGCATTATTGAAACTCACGATTTGCCATTTGCAAGCCTGGGAAGCAACGACGCTGGCGACGTTATTGCGTTGCTTGGAAGTAACGCCGGTGGATCGTCAGTGCGCTTACGGAAAAGTGGTGTATACCCCGTTTCGCTTTCCATTCGCGTAGGCGACAACGAGTCAAGCCGCCTACTTACCTTCGTTAATTTCATTACCGTACAAACCAGCAAGAACACGCTCTCGGTTTCCCTCGCTGCCGAAGTAAACCCACCACTGAGCGAAACGGCCGTAGGTGAAATATCGCTCGCCGACACCACACGCACCACGCTGAACAATGTTGTTTCATCGTTAAATGGCGACAGTGGTGTGATGTCGCTGCGAATTTCGCCAGAAACACTCAACAGCCTGGCAATTTCATCAAACCCGCAAGACGCAGAACTACTCGGACAACTTCAGATAGTGCTTGCTAAACACCAAGTGCTTGCTTCCACCTTTGTTCCTTTCGATCCATCGAGTGCCGAGAAAGCAAAACTGGGATCTGAATTCGACAAGCAGCTTTCCCGTGGCATCGAAGTGTTAAATACTCGAAACGGAGATGCCGGTATTAATCCCCGAACATGGTTTTCCACTCGTCCTATAAATACCGATGGAATTTCACTTCTGGCTCGCTCCGGTTTCACCAATGTGGTCTTCTCACCACAAGCTGCTCAATCACTTGGCGCACTCGATTCCTACACAAAGCAATACCGAGCAAATTACGCCGGAGACTCATCAACAAAAGTGTCAATAGCGGTTGCTGATCCGCAATATGCAGCGTCGCTTTCGGGAAGCAGCACAAACCCCGTGCAAACGAGCATGGCTATTGCGGCTGAAATCATTGCTCAACAAGGCGAGTTGGTAGTCGGTCAGCGTCAGCCCCTCGATCATCACGTCATTATTTCCACTCTTGATGGGTCGCTGCCCAACCCAGTGCTTTTGAATTCACTGCTTGTCGCGCTGTCAAATGCACCACAAATAACGCTGCGCCCGCTTGGTTCGATTCAACGGGCGACTGAAGCATCAACTCCACTCACCATGCCAAGTGGAGCGCCACTAGATCTCCGGGCTCGACGACCACAATTGCAATCAGTTGTTGATGAAATTGCGTCTACACAAACCATGCTGACGGTCGATGCACCACAACGAATGTGGTGGGAAGATGCACTGCTCCTCATCCAAAGTGATTCGTTGAATAGTGATCGATTTGATCTCTATCTCAAAGGATTCAGAACACAGCTTCGTACGTTCCGCGCATCGGTCAGCGTTCCTCAGTCATTGACATTTACTTTGAGTGGAAAATCAAGCGACTTGCGTCTGCAGTTGCGCAACAGCGCAAGCATGCCGCTCTCGGTATTGGTCACGTTGTCGAGCGCAAAACTCACCTTTCCTGAAAAACCACAAGTCGTAACTGTTGCTGCAAACTCTGCAGTTGACGTGATTGTTCCGGTGATTGCGCGAGCAAACGGCACCTTCCCACTAGAGGTGGTGCTGTACACGCCAGACGGTTCTGCACAAGTGGGAAAACGCATTCGCCTTTCCGCGCGAGTAAGCGCACTTGCTGGCCTCGGGCAATTGGTTACCGGTGTTGCGCTATTGCTTTTGGCGTCCTGGTGGGTTGCACACTGGCGTAAACAACACCGCGCGAAAGCCGTCGAAAACCATCCTGCAGTACGCTAATTACATGACTATTCGAATCGTCACCGACAGCGCTTGCGACCTCCCTCAATACCTGGTCGATCAATACAAGATTTCCATCGTTCCGCTTTCGGTTCGATTTGGTGAACACGAGTTCATTGACCGACAAGATCTCACTACCGAACAATTCTGGAAGCGTTGCGACTCTTCCCCGGTGCTTCCTGAAACCGCAGCACCATCGCCTGGACAATTTGAAGCAGAGTTTCGAAAATTGGCCGCGGAGGGTGCAACAGGAATTGTGATGATTTCGTTGTCTGGAATTCTTTCTGCCACCATGCAAAGCGCTGAGCTTGCTGCCAAAGCAGTTGCTGGACATATTTCTGTTCGCGTTGTCGACAGTCGATCGGGAAGCATGGGCCAGGGAATCACGGTCATCGCCTGCGCAAAACTGGCAGAAACGGGCGCTTCACTAGACGAAGTTGCGGCTGTAGGCGACAACCTCGCTCACCGCTCGAAAGTATGGGGCGCACTTGACACTCTGGAGAACCTGAAAAAAGGCGGTCGAATTGGAGGGGCAAAGGCCATGCTCGCCTCAGCTCTGTCGATTAAGCCAATCATCGAAGTCGTTGATGGAAAAATTGAAGAGGGTGGCAAACAACGAACACGCAGTAAAGCACTGGCTTTCTTAATTGAAAAAGTGCGTGATGCAGGCCCAATTGAAAACCTTGCTGTTTTACAAGCAAATTGCAACGACTTTGAAGCCTTTGTAGAAAGTCTCCGCGAGATCTACTCGGGAGACATCATTGTTGGCGACATCGGACCAATTATTGGCACGCACACAGGTGCCGGAACTATTGGCGTTGCATTTCACACCAAGCCGTAACTCTGACATTTCGGTTTTCAGAGGAGATATCCCCGATTCATAAGGGCCTTCAGCACTAGCGTCGCTTCACAGCGATGGATGAAAAAAGTGTGCTCCCTGGTCTCATTGGAGGCCGCTATCTCCTAGAGAGCAAAATTGCTCACGGTGGAATGGCTGTGGTGTGGCTTGCTAAAGACACATTTCTTGATCGCAAAGTTGCAGTCAAATTGCTTCGCCCGCATCTTGTTAATGACGCAACACTTGCAGAGCGTTTTCGACGTGAGGCGATTGCGTGTGCAGGAATCACGCATCAAAACATTGTTGCCGTGTATGACTGCATCGAACACAATGGTCAACAAGCGGTCATCATGCAATACGTCAAAGGAAAAAGTTTGCGTGAATTGCTCGATAAACAAAAACGTTTGGGGCCAAAACTTACGATTCACATTGGCATGTCCATTGCGGCAGCACTCGATGAAGCACATGACAAAAATTTCATTCACCGCGATGTGAAGCCCGGCAATATCTTGCTCACCCCAGAAGGTCGTGTACTCCTCACCGACTTTGGTATTGCCAAAGCAATGACCTCAACCGAAGCCGACCTCACTCATGACAACATCATGATGGGAACCGCAAAATATTTAGCTCCAGAGCAAGTGCGCGGAAAACCCCTTGACGGTCGATCTGACCTGTATTCATTGGGCCTTGTGCTGTACGAGTGTTTGGCAGGCCGTGTTCCATTTTTGGGTGAGTCGGATGCCGACACAGCACTTGCGCGTTTGCAGCGCGAACCAACGGACCTCGCTCGACTTCGGCCGTCACTATCACCACAACTTGTAAAGATCATTCACAAATTGCTGTCGCGAAACCCTGAGCATCGATTCGCTACTGGCTACGAAACAAAAGTTGCGTTGCATTCTGCGCTCACCGGTGCACATGACAAGACCACCGAGCTCACACCACCTACCGGCATTGCTCTTGATGAAGACGTCTTGACGCCTCGCGAACCCGTTCGTGCCGTAACCCCCGCGCGTGGCGAACAACGAAGTACTCAACAAGCACCTCCGTTTGCGCTGCGCAGAATGTTTGTAGGTCTGATCGCGCTCAGTTTGATTGCAGGCGTGGCGCTGTGGAGAGTCTCTGGTGGTACGACACCAGAAGTTGCTGCGCTTCCAGAACCAGCCGCGGTTATTGAACCTGCAACCATTGCATCAATTTCTACATTTGATCCACTTGGTGACGATGGAGTGGAAAACGAAGCACTCCTCCCCAACTTGGTCGATGGCAATGCAACAACCATGTGGTCTACATCGTGTTATGACAATCAATACTTTGGCAGCAAAGAATTCGTTGGTTTAGTGGTCCAACTCAGCCATGCGGCAACAGGAACTCTGCGAGTTGGCATGCAAAATGCGCCATGGGCAATTGATGTTTTTGCTTCTGCTGAGTCGGCACCAACCGACATCAATCAGTGGGGTGCCAGTGTTGACGGCGGCTACAACACCAAACGGGAGCGAGCCAGTTTTGTTATTTCTTCGCCAGCACAGTTCATCTTGATCAAAATTCGTGAAGTGGGCAAGAGTGCTGACTGCAGTGCATCAAACCCATACCAAGGTGTCCTCGCTGGCGTGGCCTTCACCGAGGGTTAGCCTGAACTCAATGGTTTCCAACCCATTCTCCGACCCAAACTGGTCTACTGCTGTTGTCGA
>CAITUB010000159.1 GCA_903895515.1 uncultured Acidimicrobium sp.
ACATCTTCCCAGAATGGGAAGAGCCTGAGTTTTTCTAGTCAACATGGCCATGCTCTATGACGAAGTTGGTGGAGGCGAATTCTTTGTTCGCTTAGTCGATCGCTTTTACGAAGGCGTAGTGCAAGACGACGTGTTGTGGCCGTTGTATCCCGACCATGATGACTTGGCTGGAGCGCGCGAGCGACTGACGTTGTTTCTCATCCAGTACTGGGGTGGGCCTACGACGTACAGCGATGAACGTGGTCATCCGCGGCTTCGACAACGACATTTTCCATTTGCAATTGGCGAATTAGAACGCGAGCGGTGGATGCTGCATATGCAAACTGCGGTTGACGAATGTGCGACAGACCCAAGTATTCACGCACAACTCACCGAGTACATGACCAATGCGGCATTGCACATGATTAACCGCTGACTACAGCAAGGCGAAGCAGGCGATTGCTGAAGCAGATGCCACGTTCAGTGAGTCAACTCCGTCGGCCATGGAGATGTTGGCAAGTTGAGTGCACTGCTTGAGGCTTGCATCGCTCAGGCCCTGTCGTTCGGAACCAAGTACCAGTGCTCGCTTTCCCTCAAGTTGAATTGACCGAAGATTGTGTACTTCGCGTGATTCGTGGTGAGGTGTAAGGCCAACGGTGGCAAAACCGGATCGATGCAGTTGCGCAAGAATGTCGCTGGTACTTGCAAAACGAGCGAAGCCCAGTTTGAACGTAGTGCCCATACTCACGCGCAGTGCTCTGCGACTCAGCGGGTCGGAACTCGTTGAATCGAGAAGTAGTCCGTCCCATCCAAGTGCAGCGGCTGTGCGTGCAATGGACCCAACATTGCTTGGGTTGTCTACGCAATCAAGAACGATCAGCCTGGTCGAATGTGCAATGAGATCATCGCTGGTGATGAGTGGCGGACGCCTAAACACGCCAATCGCATCAAGTGGCACGCCAAGCCCAGTCACCTCGCGGCGAATATCGGCACTGGCAATAAGTGTTGAGCCGCCGGCATTGTGCACGGCATCAGAAAACTCTGCTGCGCACTTTGGGTCGCACAACACCACTTCGGGAATGCAGCCGGCTTCAAGTGCGCGGTGCACAACTAAATCACCTTCAGCAATGAACAATCCTTCGTTCAGCGCAGATTTACGTTGAGCGATGTTGGTCAGTTGCCGTTCGCGCCAGCGAAAAGCATTCAGCCGTGGGTCAAGCGCATCGTCAACGGTGACGATCATGAAGAACTAGTACAACCAGGGGAACGCGTCCCAATTTGGTTCGCGTTTTTCGAGGAACGAGTTGCGTCCTTCCTCGGCTTCATCGGTCATGTAGGCCAGGCGAGTGGCTTCGCCTGCAAACACCTGTTGTCCAACAAGACCATCATCAATCAGGTTGAACGAGAACTTCAGCATGCGTTGTGCAGTTGGGCTTTTGCCATTGATCTCTATTGCCCATTGCAATGCGGTTGCTTCAAGTTCGGCGTGAGGGACAACTGCGTTGACCATGCCCATTTGGCGCGCGTCTTCTGCTGAGTATTCGCGACCAAGAAAGAAAATTTCGCGTGCAAACTTTTGGCCAACTTGTCGCGCCAGGTATGCCGAACCAAAACCGCCATCGAAGCTTGCAACATCGGCATCGGTTTGCTTAAAGCGTGCGTGTTCCTTGCTAGCAAGTGTGAGGTCGGATACGACGTGCAAGCTGTGCCCACCGCCTGCAGCCCAACCTGGCACAACGCAGATCACAATCTTTGGCATGAAGCGAATGAGTCGCTGTACTTCCAATATGTGTAAACGTCCCGTGCGACCAGGATTGATGGTGTTTGCTGTTTCACCATCTG
>CAITUB010000160.1 GCA_903895515.1 uncultured Acidimicrobium sp.
TTGGCGCACACATGTAGCCATGAAGAAGCACATCTACGAATCTGGTCAAGCGACCACCGAATACGCACTGGTGTTACTCGCAGCCGCAGTCATTGCGTTGCTGGTCATTACGTGGGCAACTAACGGCGAAGGCGCCAGTCGCATTGGCGACATGTTCAACCAGGTTTTCGACAACATCATGGGTCGCGCGCAGTCATTTGGCTAAACCAACACAAACCGAAAGTGGCCAGGCCGCAGTCGAATTTGCGTTAGTACTGCCCTTCATCATTCTTGCTGTTGCTTCGTTGTTTGTCGCTGCGCGGATAATTGCTGATCAGCTTGCACTGTGGCACGGCGCATATGCCGGTGCGTACGCAGCATCACTCGAACCCGATAATGCAGAAGCGATTCAGCAGGCGGTGGTAACCGAAACAGGAATCTCCAATGTGTCCGTTTCTACAACACGAGCCGACCCATACATCACCGTGTCGGTTTCTACAACGAGAACCGTTCCGCTATTCATTTTTAGTTGGTCAGTTCGAGCATTCACGATGAACGCCGATGTCACTATTCATATTCAAGACACGTAATTGCTAGTGCCGAAATACAAAACGACCGATGTTGTCGGGGAGGACAAACACCGGTCGTTGTAAAACGCCTAACGGGGGGCTTTAGGCGTCGCCGTCTTCTGCTCCGCCGTCGTCGTGACCTTCGTCGTGACCTTCACCATCGTCATCTCCATCGTCGCCATGACCGCGATGACCAGGTCCGCCTTTGCCACCGCCCATGCCGCCAACTTTGTCGCCAGGCATTCCAGCAGGTCGAACACCGTTCACCATGTCGGTTGCGTGAGCGGTTACATCGGCCAACTTGGTGTCGGCTTGTGCTTGAGTGATCTCGCCAGAAGCAACTTCACTCGCAATGTGTGCTTTCATCTGTGACACCACAGCATCAATTACCGACTGCACACTTACGTTCTGAGCAGCAGCAACGTCAGCAAGCGACTTTCCGCTTTGTACTTCTGTCTGCAATTGTGCTTCGGTCAGGTTCAACACCTTTGCGATCGCAGTAATGCTCTCCGGTGATGGACCACGTCCGCCCATTCCACCCGCCATGCCTTCTGGCATTCCGGCAGGACGTACACCGTTCACCATGTCAGTTGCACGAGCAACAACGTCAGCCAACTTTGCATCGGCTTCAGTTTGAGTTATTTCACCCGAAGCAACTTCGGTTGCCACATGAGCCTTCATATCAGCAACAACAGCATCAATGACCGACTGCACACTTACGTTCTGAGCAGCTGCAATGTCGGCGAGTGACTTACCGGCATCAAGCTGAGTTCGTACATCTGCTTCCGACATATTGAGTGCCGTTGCAACTGAAGACAAATTTTGCATAGGACCGTGTCCGCCGTGACGATGGAACATGCCATTAAACGACTGTCCAACTGCCTTGATTGGGTTTGGCTCTGCGTGTGCAACCATGCCGAATCCAACAATTGACATCACGCCAACTGTTGCCGCACTCGCTGCAATTCTGAGTGTTTGCTTCTTCATGTGTGTTTCCTTTCGCTCTCTCGCTCGGGGGGTTCCTTGCGTGGAGATATCTTGCGACTGCTTGGTAAGGATTAGAACAAGACAAGGTAAGAACTGGGCAAGAACCTTGCAAAGCCCGCCAATACTGGGGTTTACGGGGAGATACCGTCAATGTTGTGAAGTCTGCAGCTAACGCCGAATTCCTGGTAGTCGTTGCTGAAGACGACCCATCGGTGCGCAAGGCAGTAGAGCGTGTGCTCGACCTCGAGGGTTACCAAGTGAAAACCGCCAATGACGGCAACGCTGCACTCGAACTCATCACGTCATTGAAACCACATGCAGTGGTAATGGACGTGATGATGCCGTTCGCCGACGGTCTTACCGTTACGCGCGAACTTCGCCACGTCGGCAACCGCACTCCAATTTTGCTTCTGACCGCACGCCACGAAGTTGGTGACCGCGTTGCGGGCCTAGATGCCGGCGCGGATGATTACTTGGTGAAGCCGTTTGCAGTTGATGAACTATTGGCTCGCGTGCGCGCATTACTACGCCGATACGAATCGCTTACATCTGCCACCGTCATGTCCATTGGCGACCTAACGATGGATGTCAGTAAGCGTGAAGTGAAGCGTGGAAACACGGTGCTCGAGCTCACAAAAACCGAATTTGATCTGTTGCATATTTTGCTCGAGCAACGCGACATCGTGCTGTCGCGTGAATATTTGTATGAACACATTTGGGGTTACAACTTTGAAA
>CAITUB010000161.1 GCA_903895515.1 uncultured Acidimicrobium sp.
GGTACTGGCATGCGAGCACCAATTTCCAACACTTCATGCGTTGCCTTCGTTTGCATGAACAACAACTTGCTGCCACTATTCATACGACCGTTCATAACGCGAATACTTGACACCACTCCGCGATATGTGTCGTACTGTGAGTCAAAAATAAGCGCCTGCAGCGGCGCATTGATGTCGCCCTTTGGTGCAGGAATGCGTTCCACCACTGCATCCAATAATTCAGGAACACCAACACCTGTCTTCGCAGAAATTCGCAAAATATCCTCTGCTGGAATTCCCAAAACTTTTTCAATCTCCATTGCATAACGATCTGGGTCTGCTGCGGGCAGATCGATCTTGTTCAACACCGCAACAATTTCTAAATTGCTTTCGAGTGCCAAATAACAGTTAGCAAGTGTTTGTGCTTCGATGCCTTGCGCTGCATCCACCACCAACACCACTCCCTCGCATGCTGCAAGCGAACGACTGACTTCGTAACCAAAGTCCACGTGACCCGGTGTGTCGATGAGGTGTAGCCAATTGTCTTTCCATGGCACGCGAACGTTTTGCGCCTTGATCGTGATTCCGCGCTCGCGCTCCAGATCCATGCTGTCCAAATATTGAGCGCGCATGTCGCGCGACTGCACTGCCCCAGTGATCTCCAAAATGCGGTCGGAGAGGGTCGACTTGCCATGGTCGATATGGGCAATGATCGAGAAATTGCGGATGTTGGCGAGATCCATGTGGGCGATGCTGTTCTGCTGGGCCGCTGGTTTGGGGTGTGAAACGACGCTTCAGCCCTCAAATTCTACAGTTGGGGGCTCGTGGGTGTCGCTGTTAGCCTAAAGAGTCCCGAAATTCACGGAACAACAGAACGAAAGACGGTTACTCGAAGTGGCAAATATCAAGAGCCAAAAGAAGCGAATTCTCACCAACGCCAAGGCAACCTTGCGCAACCGCGCGACCAAGAGCGAAGTTCGCACCCGTATCAAGAATGCTGTTGACACCATCGGAACCGATGACAATCCAGAAGCACTTCGCATCGCTGTAAAGCGCCTCGACATGGCTTCGGCAAAGCGTGTGATCCACCCAAACACGGCAGCTCGCAAGAAGAGCCGCCTGATGAAGAAGATCAACGCCGCGAAGTAACTCGCTGTGCTCCTCCGCCTAAACGGCAGAGTCGAGCAATCAAAATTTCCATCGTCAGTTCTTCTTCTAAGTCTTTGCCTCCGCGCAAGTCGATATCTGCACGCGCCAGCAATTGCACGGCTGAGGAAATATTGCGCGAGCCCATGCGCTGATACGTACTCAGATACTTCTTTGCTTGGAAGTCGCTTTTTGAACCGATGAGGCTCATGGCATCTTGAGTGGACCGCACGTCTGGTCCGTCAAGCTTCATGAGCTTTGTGTAATGACCATGCAATAGTGACATCACTTGCAGCGGGTGATACTCGCCGCTGCGCAACATGCGGCGCAACATGACAAGCGCAGTGATGGAATCGGACTTGTCAATTGCATCGGTTAAGTCCCACGGCAACACGCTGCCCTGATCACCAAGGAACGGTTCGACATCTGAACTACTGAGCTTCTTTGCTGTGCCGTACGTGGAAGACAACACATCGATGAGCGACGGCAATCGCGCCTGGTCTTGACCGAGCCATTCGATGATTGACGCCACAGCAGCAGAGTCAAGTTTGAGGCCGGCCTCGGTGAACTGCTCCATGAACCATGTGGTGAGGTCGTTCTTGCGACTTGGCGGTGAAGTATTAAACGTTGTGGCACCTGCGGCCTTCAACGCATCTGTTGTGGACTTGGCTAATTTGCCTTCGGCAGTAATGACCAAATGCGTGACCTCGAGTGGACGCTCAAGATACTTCACCAATGGTTTAAGTTGATCGACCGTGGCTTCTTGCAAACCCCGAAGCACCACCACTCGTTGATCGCCAAACAGCGATTCGGTTTGTGCGCCCATAACAGCATTTGCAATCGCGGAATCTCGTTCATCTGAAGTAACCGATTCGAGATCGTGGCTCTCAAACATGGTGTTGCGGTCGCCGTCTCCAATGAGATCGGACGTGAGGTCGGTGAGTTTCGCGGAAACCAAACGCGAATCGCTACCAGTAATGAGATACACCGTCACGTATGTATTCTCGCAGATCGGTGTAGCGCCACAAGAAAAACGCCCCAAACCACCCACAACAACGCATTCGCCAATCCATGCGGAGACATGCGCTCGCCCACCACCGCCACCCACCACACCCAACGCGTTGCATATTGAATAGGCAACATCGCCACTGTGCACAGCGGATTTGCGGCGGGGCCAATGAGCGTGATCAACAATCCACAGATGAATGCAATGGGTAGCCCAACAAGCATGACAAACCCTGCGACCGGTACGGCCAACAAGTTCGTTGCTAGTGAAATTGCAGGTGCGGATGAAAACACCAGTAGCGAAATGGGCATCACGCCCAATTGTGCACCAAGCGTTGTGGCGAGCGGTTCATGTATCCATTTGGGGCCGTGCAAGTATTTTTTCAACCTTGGCGTTACAAAGATCAACCCACATGTGGCAAACGACGACATCCACATGCCAATGGACAAGATAAGAAGCGGATCAATGGCCAAAAGAACCACGATTGAATACGTCAACGCTTGCCGTGCCGAGAGATCTCGACCACGTGCAAATGCCACAGCCGACATTGTTGCCATCATTGCCGCACGAAGCACAGAAGGCTCGGCTCGCGTCATGACCACAAACCAGCCAAGCAGAAACAGTGTTAGCCCAAGTCGCCACCACGTACGCGCGCGATTGATGTACACACCGAACACCGTCAACACGAATGCAACGTTTTGTCCTGAAACTGCGGTGAGGTGTGAGAGTCCAGATTTACGAAATGACGCAATCATGTCGCGCGGTTGTGCGCGGTCATCACCTATTACTAGGCCCATAAACAGTGCAGCATCTTCGCGTGGCATGAGCTGCGCTGCACGGAGCATGGTGGCGCGCGTCTTGTTTGCACTACGGAAAAGTGGAGATGTGGGAAATATTCTTTCATCTACAAATTCAACGGTGAATGTTCCGATGATGTGTCGCGACGCGTAGCGCATC
The DNA here is from genome assembly GCA_903895515.1 of uncultured Acidimicrobium sp. GTDB lineage: Bacteria > Actinomycetota > Acidimicrobiia > Acidimicrobiales > Ilumatobacteraceae > UBA3006. The sequence goes on from CAITUB010000161.1 coordinate 3,089, forward strand.
GATGAAGCACTCGGCAATGGTGCACGATTCCCTTCAATACGCACAATATTTCCTGCTTCACCAGCTTGCAGTCGCCTTCCAGCCACCGAATGAGCCAACGCAAGGTAACGCTTCCCTTCAATTTCGAGCACCACTTGCGTGCCGCCAAATTTCGCAACTGGATCTTCAACCATTCGGGCATAACCACGAAAAGGGGCGTTACTCGCAGAATGAAGTTGTGACCACTGGAAAACTCCGTGCAGAAGTAGCGCCACAGCGCACAAACTCAGCATGGCTATTCGACGATGCAATAGCCCAGAAAAGCCTGCTAATGCTCGTACGATTACAGGGTGATGCACGACGGGATTGTTTTCCACCGCACACAGGTTCGCCAACGTGGTGGCCTGATTGCAGTAGGTGCTTCGCTTGCCGTTTCTCTATTTGGATTACTTCTCGTAGCGCTGCCAGGTTCGTTGCTTGGCGTACTTGGCTTCATGTTTCTGCTGGTTGCCTTGCCCGTATTACCGATGCTTGGAGTGCCCGCCGTGTCTTCGAACTCTGCATACGTACTTGCGTTTTTCCTGAGCATGGTGCTGTGGTTTGCAGTTGGACATATTTCGGCATTGCGCGCAACGCGGAAGGCCGTAACTGGCTGGCCAGAATGGCTGCAAGAAGTTCGACCATTTGCGATTGGTATTTGGGTTGGCGCATTGCTTTCGCTGGTCATCAGCACCGTTGTGCTCGGCGCGTTGTAATTCAGCATCTACACCCCAACGAGTTTTCTCATTGCTTCAAACTTGGCGGGACCAATCCCTTTCACGTTCAATAAGTCTTCGACAGATCCAAACGGACCATTTGCAGTTCGATATTCAACTATTGCTTGTGCGGTTGATGGACCCACACCGGGAAGGGAATCAAGTTCGGTTACCGATGCACGGTTGATGTTGACAACACCACTGACACTCGGCGCATTTAGGCTTGATGCAACGCCGTTGATACCTGGTTGAGGACGCGTAAATGTGGGACGAGTGGCCACTCCCTTAACGGGGACGTAAATCTGCGAAGAGTCAATAAGCGGTGTTGCCAAATTGATGACTTCGAGATCGGCGCGCGCCGTTGCGCCTCCAGCAGCAGTTACCGCATCAATCATTCGTGCACCATTTGGCAACGTATACACACCTGGGTTCTTCACTTCACCCGCAACATGCACAACGATGGTGAGCGAAGTTGCAAGAGCGACATCCGGCGAAGGGTTTTGGTCGGAAGCAACTGACGTGCTGGTATATGAAATGGTGGACTCCACAGGAACAGGTGGAACGCGCACGACCCACCATGCGCCGCCGGCTATCAGCACAACAGCCACAGCACTAGTGATGACGCGGCGAAGCCCGAACCACTGAATTCCTTCGATAAGCCGCCGATACACGGCTACATGTGTGCGCTACTAAAAGAGTTGTGCAGTCAGTTTTCTTCGATGCCCAACCGTGCGCGGATCATCTGCACCCATCATTTCAAGAATTTCGAGATACCGAGTCTTCGCTTGCTCGTCGGTCTTTACTTGCGGAAGCAGGACTGCCAACTCGGAGTCGAATTCGTCGTTGACAACGAATGGTTCAGGTTCGACGACTACTTCTTCTACTACTGCTGGCTGCAATGCCGCCTCGCCGCCAGGAAGCAGCGATTCAATGAGTTCTTTTATGACATGTTCGGGTTTCATACCAACAAATCCGTCCAGAACTGAACCATTTTGCATGATGAATACCGCAGGAATGCTTTGCACTTGAAAAGCCATCGAAATAGATGGATTTTCATCGACGTTGACTTTCGCCAACACCACTTGGCCGTTCGTGGCATCGCAGTGCTTTTCTAAAATTGGCCCAAGCGTCTTGCACGGCTCGCACCATGGCGCCCATAAATCGACGATGACGGTAACCGAATTTGAACGATCCAGTACTTCCACCTGAAATGTTGCATCGGTGACGTCAATGGTCATGCACGGAACGCTACAGCCAATGCCCAGTTTGGCTTCGTAAAAGTTGTGAGAAATGACTAGTTTGACGGTGATGGATTCGCCTCATTCAGTACCCGCCGGAATACACGAGGACCGAGTTTCGGCCTGGTTGACTGTAAATATTGCTGGAGCAACTGCGCCATTTGCTTTTGAATTAATCGCAGGTGGTCACTCGAACCTCACGTTCAAAGTGACTGACGCAGTGGGCAACCGCTACGTGTTGAGACGTCCACCATTAAGTCATGCACTTGCCAGTGCGCATGACATGGGTCGCGAGCACCGAATTATTTCTGCCTTGCATGATTCGCAAGTACCTGTTGCACCAGCGCTTGGATTGTGCGTAGATATCGAGGTGAACGATGCACCGTTCTATGTGATGTTGTTTGTGGATGGATTGATCATTCGCGATAACGAAACTGCGAGACGCGACCTGACCGAAGCATCTCGACTGCATGCAAGCAACTCCCTCATTGACACGATGGCAAAAATCCACCAAGTAGTACCCGCCGAAGTTGGGCTTGGCGAACTTGGACGTCATGAGGGATACATCGAAAGGCAGTTGAAGCGCTGGTACGGGCAGTGGAACGCGTCAAAGACACGCGAATTACCCGCAATCGATCGCGTGCATGATGAATTACTCAAGCGCATTCCCGAGCAAGGGCCAGCAACCATCGTGCATGGCGATTACCGCTTGGACAACTGCATGATTGATGCACAGGGAAACATCGCCGCTGTTTTGGACTGGGAATTGTGCACTCTTGGCGACCCAATGGCCGACCTTGGATTACTGATGGTGTATTGGACGGGCCCAGATGACGACTCTGGCGCAAATAATTTTGCCACGACTACTGCACCTGGTTTCTTGAATCGTCAGCAACTTGCAGAACGTTACGCACAGGTATCCGGCCGTGACATTTCGCACCTCGACTTTTATATTTCATTTGCGTTCTGGAAGCTCGCATGCATTATTGAAGGCGTGTATGCCCGATATATTTCTGGAGCCATGGGAGAACACGACCCACAAGCATTTGACGCGTTTAAGACACAGGTAGAAACTGCCGCAGAAAAAGCCGAGCAGTTGCTTTCGCGCCTACACTGACGCGTGGAATGACCGACTACAAAATCTCCCCCGATTTCGACGGAAAACTGCCCGAACTCAAGCAACCCATCTTGGTTGCCATGATGACCGGCTGGATTGATGCCAGCGCTGCCGCAGCCGCTGCAATGGAAGCTCTCATTACGGAAACTAATGCAATCCCCCTCATCGAATTTGATGGCGACACGTTCGTGGATTACCGTGCACGCCGACCGCTTATGCAATTACGAGATGGCGTGATCACCAAACTTGACTGGTCTGCACCTCGCATCATGGTGGGTCACGACGCAAACAACGAAGCCGTTTTGCTGCTCACTGGCCCAGAACCCGATTCTCGCTGGCAACATTTCGCTCAATGCGTTGTTGAACTGAGTGAAAAACTCAACGTGCGACGAATGTTGGGAATGGGCGCTTATCCAATTGCCACACCGCACACACGTGCAGTGAAAATTTCGTGTACGTCCCCCGACGCGCATCTGTCGTCGCTTCTTCCATTTATTAAGAGTTCTGTGGATGTTCCAGCTGGAATGGAGGCCGTCCTTGAGCAAGCAATGTTCAACGCCGGAATTCAATCTGTTGGTCTATGGGCTCAGGTGCCTCACTATGTGGCGTCTATGAGTTACCCCGCGGCAGCTGCTGCACTCATTGCTGCAGTATGCGACACCGGCGGTATTTCTGTTGATGGCGACAGCCTCCGCGAGCAGGCAGGCGCGCAACGCGAACGTCTCGACGACTTGGTGCGCGGCAACAGCGAGCACCTAGCCATGCTCGCCCAATTAGAAACCGCCTTCGACAACATGCATAGCGACAATGGAATTCCCATGTCTGGGTTCGGTGGCGGCCCACTGCCAAGCGGTGACGAACTGGCAGCCGAACTAGAACAATTCTTGCGAGATAACCAAACGGACTAGCCCCCCCCCTATTTCCAGGACTACGGTTAGGGTCACGGCACAACTTCCGGGGGATTTGCATGCCAGATAGTTCTAAGAAAGATTTCGTAGAAGCACTAGCTCGGGGACTTGAAGTGATTCGATCTTTCGATCGCATCCACGTAAAGCAAACCATCTCTCAAATTTCTGA
>CAITUB010000162.1 GCA_903895515.1 uncultured Acidimicrobium sp.
CCAATCGCATCAAGTGGCACACCAAGGCCGGTCACCTCGCGGCGAATGTCGGCGCTGGCGACAAGAGTTGAGCCACCAGCTTGGTGCACGGCATCAGAAAACTCTGTCGCGCACTTTGGGTCACACAACACCACATCGGGAATGCAGCCGGCTTCAAGTGCCCTGTGCACAACTAAGTCGCCTTCAGCAATGAACAGTCCTTCATTCAACGCAGATTTTCGTTGGGCGATGGTGGTGAGCTGCCGTTCGCGCCAGCGAAAAGCATTTAGCCGAGGGTCAAGCGCATCGTCAATGGTGACGATCATGAAGAACTAGTACAACCAGGGGAACGCGTCCCAATTTGGTTCGCGTTTTTCGAGGAACGAGTTGCGACCTTCCTCGGCTTCATCGGTCATGTATGCAAGACGGGTGGCTTCACCCGCAAACACTTGTTGTCCAACAAGTCCATCATCAATCAGGTTGAAGGAGAACTTCAGCATGCGTTGTGCGGTTGGGCTCTTGCCATTGATTTCTTTGGCCCATTGCAACGCGGTGGCTTCAAGTTCGGTGTGGGGGACAACGGCATTGACCATGCCCATTTGACGAGCATCTTCTGCTGAGTATTCGCGACCAAGGAAGAAGATTTCGCGCGCAAACTTTTGTCCAACTTGCCGCGCCAGGTAGGCCGAACCAAAACCACCATCAAAACTTGCGACATCTGCATCAGTTTGCTTGAAGCGTGCGTGTTCTTTGCTGGCAAGAGTGAGGTCGGAGACAACGTGCAAACTGTGTCCGCCACCTGCAGCCCAACCTGGCACAACGCAGATCACGATCTTTGGCATGAAGCGAATAAGACGCTGCACTTCCAAAATGTGTAATCGACCTGTTCGGCCCGGCTCGATGGTGTTTGCAGTTTCGCCGTCAGCGTACTTGTATCCATCTTTGCCACGGATGCGCTGATCGCCACCACTGCAAAACGCCCAGCCACCATCTTTTGGCGAAGGTCCGTTGCCGGTCAGCAACACGCAACCAACATCGCTTGACTGACGCGCGTGATCGAGTGCAGTAAATAGTTCATCCACAGTTACGGGGCGAAACGCGTTGCGAATTTCCGGGCGATTGAACGCGATACGCACCGTGCCATGCGCCTTTGCACGGTGGTAGGTGATGTCGTTAAACGAGAAACCTTGTACTTCGTCCCATTGAGTTGGGTCAAAAATGTCAGATACGTGCTTGGTGCTCACGCTCTTAGTGTAAGCCCTGCCACATGCGGGTTCGCTCGGCGTGCTCTGGGTATTGCGCAAGAAAGCGCTCAGCCCACTCTTTATTTACTGCATCGCCTTGCTTCTTGGTTTGTGGTTCAGGAACCACGTCGATTGGGGTTTCGATGAATGCCATAACGCGCCTGATAGTGGCGTCCATGTCTCGAGTGAGTTGCTCGTAAGTGATGTGCAGTGGCGAGATGTTGTTTTGAGCGAAGTACACATCCCAATCTGAGTTTTCGTCAGAGATGCGAACGAGTGCCGCAGTGATTGCATCTGCGTCATAGACAGGGTCGGCTTTGGTTGCCATGTTGCTATTCCACGAGTCGGTTTGTGCAGCTCGCACAAATGAAATCGCTTGTCGAAGCTCGTCCTCACGCGTGATGCGTACCCACTTCACCGGTACATTCCAAAAACTTGCATCAACACCCATGTCGAGCATGTGGCGCTTGTATTGGTTCCAGTGCATCTTCACTCCGAAGACACCATTCGCGGTGGTGTACTGCGAAGCAATCGCACTGAGGTATTTACGCCACGATGCAGAACTGAAATACGAGATATCGCGCCACGGGTAGCGGCCGGTGAGCTTGCGCACTCGTGCGATGGGTTGGCGAGACAACTTGATCTTTGGTTGACCACACTCATTGCGAATGCGAGCGAAGTTCTTGGTTTGAATATTGAGGTATTCAATAGGAGTGCCTGCAAGGTTGGTGCCACGCAAGATGGAGCAGAGCAGCGTTGAACCGGTGCGCTCAACTGAAGCAATTGCTAAAAACGAGCGCGTTTCCACGCTGGAAGCCTAGAAGCAGGCCTCTTGCTGGTACGGTTTTTACGCTTTACGAACAAACTCAAGGAGAAAATCCCCATGGCAAATGCACTCACCACAGCAGAATGGACCAAGCGAGCAGGCCAAAAGGTTGCACGCACCCAATTATTTATTGATGGGAAGTTTGTCGATTCAGCAAGCGGAAAGACGTTTGAGTCCATAAACCCTCGCGATGGATCAGTAATTGCACAAGTTGCCGAAGGTGATGTTGAAGACATCAACCGCGCAGTGGCTGTTGCCAAGCGAACCTTTGAAGCAGGTGTGTGGAGCGAAATGGCGCCGCAGGATCGCAAGAACGTGATGTTGAGGTGGGCACAGCTCATTCGCGAAAATGCAGAAGAGCTCGCACTGCTTGAAACCATGAACTGTGGAAAGCCAATTAGCGACTCGCTCAATGTTGACGTTGCATCATGTGCAAACAACATTCAGTGGTACGCAGAAACCATCGACAAGTTGTACGGAGAAATTGCACCAGTTCCTCGCGACAGCATTGCACTCATTGAGCGCGAGCCAATGGGTGTTGTTGGCGCTGTAGTTCCTTGGAACTACCCACTCATCATCAGCTCGTGGAAAGTTGGCGCGGCACTTGCTGGCGGTAACTCCATCATCTTGAAGCCAGCAGAGCAGTCGCCGCTGTCGGCATTGCTGTTTGCCGAACTTGCAGTTCGCGCAGGATTGCCCGAAGGCGTGTTCAACGTGGTGAATGGTTTTGGACCAAGCTGCGGTGGAACACTTGGTAAGCACATGGATGTCAACAAGTTGGCATTCACGGGCTCGACCGAAGTGGGTAAGTACTTCTTGAAGTACGCAGCGGAAAGCAATGCAAAGGCTGTGTCACTCGAGCTTGGTGGCAAGACTCCACA
>CAITUB010000163.1 GCA_903895515.1 uncultured Acidimicrobium sp.
GAGCTGGAACCTTCTTGTAAGCGGCGTATCCGGCCATTGCCTCTGCCTTCGCGAGGTGATTAAAACCGCTCATTACGAACATGAAGGCAAACAGAATTCTGCCTACGAGCATTACTGCATTCATTGATTTTCTCCTTGTAGATATAACCGCTCCAGAACTGAAGCCGTTGCTTCAACAGTAAGCGAACAAGGTAGTCAAAGTGGGGTTACTCACGCGTAAACGACTAGTTTCAGTGCATGGACATTCGTAAAATTGTTACAACATGTGAAGACATTCAGGCCGAACTTGGCGAACCTACGGGTCGCATCGTTCGCAAAGCAGTTGCGAGCGCGGTTATTGATAATCCACTTGTGGGAAAGCGTCACAACGACCTCATCATTTTGGAAGCAATGGGCGCCGAAATTTCTGGCTTGCTCGCAGAGCGTGCGCTTGCGGCCCTTGGTGTTGATGCAAGCGAAGTAACTGCATACGGCAAAGGCGCAATTGTTGGAACCGCTGGCGAAATCGAACATGCTGCGGCGCTGATTCACCCACGTTTTGGTGCGCCAGTACGCAAAGTGGTCATTAAGGGCGACGACATCATTCCTTCAACGAAGAAGGTTGCCGGTCCTGGAGCATCGCTGACCATTCCAATTACGAACAAAGACGACATCTGGTCATTTAATGAAATGGACTCGATTGAAGTATGTATCGGCGACGCGCCAATGGCGCATGAAATTGTGGTCAGCGTTGCTTTGGCAGTTGGCGGTCGTCCATTCGCTCGCACTAAGAAGCCATCATGAGTTTCAAAGCAATCATCTTGCTCACTCGTGCAGAGGGTGCAACTCACGAGCAATTTGCCAATTGGTGGTTGAAGCAACACGCTCCGCTGGCAAAGCAATTGCCAAACCTGCGCAAGGGTGTTTTCAATTTGGTAGAAAACCCAGCAGAAGGCGACCCAGATGGTGTGTCTGAACTGTGGTTCGATACCCAAGCAGATTTCGAAGCCGCCTATGCAAGTGAAATTGGCAAGTCGGTCGTTGCAGATTCGTTGTCAAACGTTTCCGGACGTCGTCGCATGTTCGTGGTTGAAAACACCATTCACTCGTAAGCCAATATGAATCGCCTTGGCCTCGTCACCTATGTGGCGCGTGAATATGACGAAGCAATTGGATTCTTTGTTGGCAAGCTGGGTTTCACGCTCGTTGAAGACACCGACATGGGTGGTGGTAAACGTTGGGTAGTGGTTTCTGCTGGAGAAGGCGCATCGTTGCTGATTGCGCGTGCCGAAGGTGACAAACAAGTAGCCAGCGTGGGCAATCAAACTGGTGGGCGAGTGGGATTCTTTTTGCAGACCGACAACTTTGATCGTGATTTTGCTGAGTGGACTGCTCGTGGAGTGAAGTTCCATGAACAACCACGTCGCGAGGTGTATGGAACAGTTGCTGTTTTTGAAGATGTGTATGGCAACACATGGGATCTCATTCAGCCAGCATGACAACTAAAACGCCACTGTTTGAGCGGTTAACGCCGTGGATATTTGTGGCGCTGTGGAGCACTGGTTTTGTTGTTGCTCGTTACAGCACGCGTAATGCTGGGCCACTTTCATTTCTTACGGTACGTATGTTGTGTGCAGCAGTGCTGTTGTATGTGATAGCCAAAGTTGTGAAGGCTCCAAAACTCGCACGGGGTTCGTGGTCAACTTCGGCGATAGTCGGAACGTGCATGCACGCCATTTATTTGGGTGGCGTGTTTTATGCAATTAAGAAGGGGCTTCCTTCTGGACTCAGCGCATTGATTGCGGGGCTTCACCCGGTTGTTACTTCTGTTGCAGGTCGCATCATCTTGAAAGAGAAACTACGACGGAGCCAATGGGTGGGAGTGCTCCTCGGAATTTCTGGTGTGCTCGTTGTTGTGGTTGACAAAGTGCGCGACGGACTTGGTGACGTAACTAAGCCTGCATTAATTGCAATGGTCATTTCTGTAATTGGTATGTCGACAGGAACGTTGGTGCAACGTGCACGCGGAAAAGACATGCCACTTGTTACTGGAACTGCAGCACAATATGTTTCTGCCGGCGCAGTGTTGCTCGTTGCGTCAAGCTTGTTCGAGAAGTGGGAGTTTCACTTGAATGGTGAACTCTTGCTTGCGCTGCTGTGGTCGGTGTTAGTGCTGTCGCTTTCGGCAGTGATGTTGATGATGTTGCTTATCTCGCGGCATTCGGCGGCACGTGTGAGCAGCTTGTTCTTTCTTACGCCGGCGCTGAGTGCGATTGAAAGTGCCATCTTGTTTGGAGAGCGGCTCAGCCTGCTGGCATTGGTGGCATTAGTGGTAGCGCTGACCGGGGTGTGGCTGACCATGCGAAACCCCGTGGTTGCGCCATCTCCTGAGTCGCTCTTGGCCGACTAGATCCCCAAGGCTTCGAGTCAAAGCCTTGTATTTTGGGGCTCTCGACTTTATGTAATGTAAAGAGCGTCATATATCAGATGTGTATTACTGGGGGATAAGCGATGGCACTAGCAGAACGTTTAGAGCGACTCGGAACCGAGACCGCATTTGCTGTTTCACTTGCTGCGGCCGAATGGGGTGCAAAGGGAAATCGCATTTTTCCATTCCACCTTGGTGACTTAAACATCGCGACTCCACAAAACGTTGTTGATGCAATGAACAGAGCTATCAAAGATGGCAAGACGGGTTATTGCCCAGCTGCAGGAATTCCACAGTTGCGTGAAGCGCTTGCAGAAGATGTCGGTAGTCGCCGCGGATTGAATTTCGCACCAGCCAATGTTGTTGTGCAACCAGGTGGCAAGCCAGTAATTACGAAGTTCATTCAAACGGTGATGAACCCAGGCGAAGAAGTGTTGTATCCAAACCCTGGGTATCCAATTTACGAAAGCCAGATCGAATACTTCGGTGGTGTTGCCAAGTCGTATCGCTACATTCCGTCATCAACCGGATTCAATATTGATCTTGATCACCTGAAGTCGCAGATCACTTCAAAGACCAAAGCAATCATCTATAACGACTTGCAAAACCCAATTGGCGCGGAGTCGACCGATGCAGAGCGCGAAGCAATTGCCGAGATTGCCATTAAGCACAACCTGTGGGTGTTGTCTGACGAAGCATATTTTGAAATGCGTTATTCAGGAACGTCAAAGTCCATTGCATCGCTTCCAGGAATGCTTGAGCGAACTGTCATTTTGTACACGTTCTCAAAGAAGTTCGCGATGACAGGTTGGCGTTTGGGTGCAGCAATTGCTCCAACGGAAATTGCAAACCAGATCGCCAAACTAAACACAAACGACGAGTCATGTACAACGCACTTCGTGCAGTACGGCGGAGTTGAAGGTGTGCGTGGCGATCAGTCATCCATTCCAAAAATGTTGAACACGTTGAAAGAACGTCGCGACATTGCGGTGAATATGTTGAACGCGATGCCCGGAGTAAGTTGCCACTCGCCAGAAGCAGCGTTCTATTTGTTCCCAGATGTAACCGAAGCAATGGAGCGCAAGGGAATTGACGATTTGGCTGTGTTTGCCGAACAAGCTCTGCATGCAACGGGTGTTTCGTTCTGCACGCGTCGCCACTTTGGTCGACCGCAGCCAGATGAACAGCGCAACTATGTTCGCTTCGCGTTTTCGGGTATTGACAAACAAGAAATTCAAGAAGGCATGGACTTGTTCGGCAATTGGGTTGCTCAATAACCATGGCAAAAGTAGTCATTACGGGCAAGATTCCTGGCGTTGCGGTTGAGCGATTGCGCGCCGAGCACGAAGTCGTTTCGTGGGACGAGCCTGTTGTGATTTCGCGAGACGAGTTGCTGAAGCGAGTTAAAGGCGCCGATGCCATTGTTTCGTTGCTTACTGAAAAGGTAGACGCTGAACTGTTGGATGCTGCTGGCCCACAACTGAAAGTGGTGTCAAACGTTGCAGTTGGTTACAACAACATTGATGTTCCTGCCTGCAAAGAACGCAATGTGTTGGTAACGAATACGCCTGGTGTACTTACCGAAGCAACAGCCGACATTGCCATGGCACTCATTTTGATGTCGACTCGTCGCTTGGCAGAAGGTGAGCGAGTGATTCGCAAGCAAGAGCCGTGGCAGTGGGGAATGTTCTACATGCTGGGTTCTGGAATTCAGGGAAGCCAACTTGGCATTGTTGGCATGGGATTGATCGGCGCAGCGGTTGCACGCCGCGCGAAAGCGTTCGGCATGACCATTGCGTACACAAAGCGAACTCCGCTCGATGCCGCAACTGCTAAAGAACTTGATGCCAAGCACATGTCAATGGACAAGCTGTTGGCAACGAGCGATGTCGTTTCTTTGCACTGCCCCTACTCGACAGAAACGCATCACCTCATGAACGCCGAAACCATTGGCAAAATGAAGAAGTCTGCTTACCTCATTAACACCGCACGTGGTCCAGTTGTTGATGAGGCCGCATTGGCTAATGCCCTGCAGAGCAATGTAATTGCAGGCGCTGGTCTAGATGTGTTTGAACACGAACCAAAGGTGCACGAAGGCTTGCTTGGCCTTGACAATGCAGTGCTGATTCCGCATTTGGGTTCGGCAACAGTTGAAACGCGAACAGCAATGGCAAATACCGCGGCGACGAATTCGCTTGCAGTGCTGGCGGGTAAAACCGCACCAAACCTTGTTGGTTAGAAAAGGCTATTGACCAGCAGTGGTCAGTGCATCAAGCAACGTGTTCCAGCCAAGCGTTGCGCACTTGATGCGCACAGGAAACTTGACGACACCCTGCAGTGCTTCTAAGTCGCCAAGGTTGAGTGATTCATCAACTGGTGACTCGTCTTCATCGACCGTCATCATGGACTTGAACTTCTTCACGATTGCTTTCACTTGATCGACAGGCTTGCCCTTGATTGCTGAAGTCATCATGGATGCCGAGCTTTGGCTGATTGAACAACCAGAGCCGTTGAAGCGAACATCGGTGACGATGCCATCTTGAACATCGACGAAAATGCGAATCTCGTCGCCGCACAATGGGTTGTGGCCTTCGGCGCTTACTGCAGGTGCATCGAGTTCGCCACGGTTGCGAGGCGTGCGGTAGTGATCAAGAATGATTTCTCGGTAGAGGTCTTCAAGTCCGGCCATGTGTGCTCCTAGGTCTACTCAGAAGATATCTGACGCACTGTCGAGCGCGTCGGCCAGCATGTCGGCCTCTTGTTGGGTGTTGTACAAGTAGAAGCTCGCACGCGCAGTGGCGTTGGCTCCCAGGATTCGCATCAGTGGCTTGGCGCAGTGGTGACCGGCGCGAACGCACACGTTTGATTGGTCGAGAACCTGGCTGAGGTCATGTGGGTGAATGCCGCGGAAAGCAAATGAAAATGTCGCGCCACGAAGTTCGGGGTTTGTTGGCCCGTGAATGGTGATGTCGTCGCCAAAACGCTCGGTTAACGAGTTCAACACGTAAGTGCTCATCTCAATTTCATGGCGACGGACATTGGCCATACCTAGGTTTTCGAGGTACTTCACAGCTGCGCCAAGTGCGATGACTTCGGCGATGGCTGGTGTGCCTGCTTCAAACTTTGCCGGCAATTCTGCAGTGGTGAAACCGTCTAGGCGAACGTCGGCGATCATGTTGCCTCCGCCAAGAAATGGAGGAAGCGCTTCTAGGAGTGCTTCGCGCCCCCACAGCACACCAACGCCAGATGGCCCGCACATTTTGTGCGAACTGAAGGTAACGAAGTCGGCATCCCATGCTTGAACATCGGTTGGTTGATGAGGAACTGATTGACAGGCATCGACGATGGCAAGCGCTCCGGCTTTATGGGCTGCTGCACATAGTTGCTGAACAGGGTTAATGGTTCCCAACACGTTTGACATGGCGGTGAACGAAAACACTTTGACGCCCTGAAGTAACGAATCAAGATTCGTCAAGTCGAGTTGACCATCGCTGGTGAGTGGGATCCAACGCAATTGAATTCCGCGTTCGGCTACGAGCATGTGCCATGGAACGATGTTTGCGTGGTGCTCCATATGCGTAAGCAGCACGGTGTCGCCGGCCTTCATGTTTGCGCGACCCCACGACAAAATGACCAAGTTCAGTGCTTCAGTTGCGTTCTTCGTGAAGATGACTTCGTGGGCTTTAGGCGCGTTGATGAACTTGGCTAGCGCTGTGCGGGTTCCTTCAAATAAATCGGTTGCTTCTGCAGCTAGTTGATATGCGCTGCGATTAATTGGCGCATATCCATGCGACATGAAGTTGGCAAGCGCATCAATGACAACTTGTGGTTTTTGCGAAGTGTTCGCGCTATCCAAATACACCAATGGTTTGTCATTAATCAACCGATGCAAGACAGGGAAGTCTTTGCGAATGGATGCGACGTCTAGTGACACGGCGGCAGTTATTCCTTGTACGCCTCGTAGCCAGATTTCTCAAGCTCCTCGGCAATTTCCATTCCACCCGATTTCACAATGCGACCATCAACCATGATGTGCACGAAGTCTGGCTGCAACTCATCGAGCAACCGCTGGTAGTGGGTAATCAACACGATGCCCATCTTCGGACGTTCCTTGCGAACTTCGCGAATGCCGGCAGCAACGATGCGCAATGCGTCGATGTCGAGGCCGGAGTCGGTTTCGTCAAGAATGGCGACTTCTGGTTCAAGAATTGCCATCTGCATGATTTCGTTGCGCTTCTTTTCGCCACCCGAGAAACCTTCGTTGAGGTAACGATCGACGAACGTTGAGTCCATGCCAAGTCGCTTCATCCAGGACATTGCAGACAGGCGAAGTTCAAGTACCGAAAGATCGATGCCTTTGCGTGCTGAAAGTGCTTGACGCAAGAATTGAATAACCGATACGCCAGCAATTTCTTGCGGGTACTGGAAACCTAAAAAGATGCCGGCCTTTGCTCGTGCATCGGTTGGCCATTCGGTGATCTCTTCGCCATGGAAAAAGATCTTGCCCGACACCAATTCGTACTCAGGAGAGGCGAGCAAGGTATTGGCGAGAGTGGACTTACCGGAGCCGTTTGGGCCCATGATGGCGTGAACTTCGCCTTCATTAACGGTGATGGAAAGGCCGCGGAGAATCTCGGCGTCGCCTTCCACTGGCTTGGCGTGGAGGTTGTCAACCCTGAACAGTTCGGTCACGGGATCAAGTGTA
>CAITUB010000164.1 GCA_903895515.1 uncultured Acidimicrobium sp.
ACATCTTCAACGAGGTCACCAATCGTGCACAGCACGGGCGATGCAGTTCTTGCTTAAACCGAAAGTAGGTCGCGTGCGCCGGTGTCACTTGATGGGTGACGCAACTTGCTCATTGCGCGCGCTTCAATTTGGCGAATGCGCTCGCGGGTGAGGTTGAATGCTTCGCCAACTTCTTCAAGTGTGCGTGGCTCGCCACGGTCAAGACCGAAACGAAGCGCAAGAATTTCGCGTTCACGTTGATCGAGTGGAGCAAGCAGGCGCGAAATTTCTTCCGGCAACAAAGCAGTTGCAGCAACTTCGAACGGCGATTCTGCTGCACGGTCTTCAACAACGTCACCAAGTTCGGCATCGCCGTCTTCGCGCAATGGCTCCGACAATGACAATGGTTCTGCAGCAAAGCGCAAAGCTTCTGTCACTTTGTCTTCTGGCATTTCAACTTCTTTTGACAATTCAGCAAGTGTTGCTGGACGACCAAACTTCAACTCGAGGCGCGAGCGTGCTTTTTGCAAGCGGGCGAGTGTGTCGCCAGCGTGGACCGGAAGGCGAATGGTGCGGCCAGTGTTTGCAATGCCGCGCGTAATTGCCTGACGGATCCACCATGTTGCATAGGTAGAGAATTTGAAACCCTTACGCCAGTCAAACTTTTCGACGGCGTGCATCAGGCCAAGGTTGCCTTCTTGAATGAGGTCGAGCAGCGGAAGACCAGATGCCTGATACTTCTTGGCAATGGACACCACTAGGCGCAAGTTGCTTTGTACGAATTGACGCTCTGCTTTAGTTCCATCGCGCTGGTCTTTGCGAAGTTCGCGGCGACGGTTTGGAGTAATGGTCTTATCGTTCGTTTCAAGTTCGGCGGTTGCTTGCTTGCCGGTTTCAATTGCCTTCGCCAAACGAACTTCGTCGTCCTTTGTGAGGAGGGCGTACTGGCCGATGTCGGTGAGATAGAGACGGACTAGGTCTTCTTCGTCACGATCGATACGGTCTTTGGCCACAGTGACTCCTTATAGGCGGGAACGGGGTAACGATACCGACAGGGTCAAGCACCGACACCACCAAACCCCAAAAAACAAGGGTGTTTTTATGGGGCACGTGACGGACATTTTTCACAGGGGTGTCGTATTATTTGTTCATGGCAAACCCTCTTTTAAATGACAAAGCATTCGCAAAAGCGGTTGAAAAGACCCCAGAGCAGGCCGGTTGGGCAGCCCCTAAAGGCGGCTCGGCAACCGATTCCCCAACCACGTGGAACGCCCCAATAACAGACGGCCCAGTTTCGCCGTGGCGCTCGGCCAACCCAATGACCGCCAATGGCGCAATGAGCGCGACCCTGTTTCTCATGGTGCTCCTCGTTGGTGCAGCGACCTTCGGTTGGAGCTCGGTGCAAACCATTGGCGTGGGTGAAGCAGTCTCCTTCCCAGGTTGGGCGATGATCGCCTTCATCGTTGGCTTCGCCAGCGTGTTGGTGGCCACATTCAAGCCAACCACTGCTCGATTCTTGGCTCCGGTGTACGCACTTGCCCAAGGCGCTGTTGTTGGTGCAATTTCAAAAGTGTTCAACATTCAATACCCAGGCATCGTGTTGCAAGCAGTTGGTGCAACCATTGGCGTATTCGTGGTGATGCTCACGTTGTATCGCACCGGCATCTTGCGTGTAACCGACAAGTTCCGTCGCATTGTTATTGGCGCAACGCTTGGTCTTGCTGCGTTTTATTTGTTCTCGTTCATCGTCAGCTTGTTCGGTTCAAGTTTGATTCCAACTGGGTCAAGTGGAATGAGCATCGGATTCAGCGTGTTGGTTGCTGGTCTTGCTGCAATGAACTTGGCACTTGACTTTGACTTCATTGATAAGGCTGAGGCAGCGGGTGCACCGAAACACATGGAGTGGTTCGCAGCGCTTGGCATCATGGTCACACTCGTGTGGCTGTACCTCGAAATTTTGCGCTTGCTCGCAAAAATGCGCGACCGCTAAGCGTGGCGTGCAGTTGGGTTGGCGCTGAGCACATCTTCGCTCAGTGCTGAACCCGAAATTTCATCAGTGAAATAGGTGCCCGACTCGAGGCGCTCGAGGGCAACTTCAACATCGCTCAAGTTGACTTCAATCGCGTCTAGGTCTAGTGCGTCACTCATGTGCACCAGCATATGCGATGAGGCTAAATCCACCGCTAGGGTTTGGCGCTATGTCGAACTTCCCAGCACTTGATGGATCAGCACCTAAGAAACAAAAATTTGACGCAGCGCCAGAGATGGGAATTGACCCATCGAAGCGTTACACGGCAACCATGGAAACCAGCATGGGCACATTGGTTATTGCGCTCGACCCAATTGCCGCGCCAATCACCGTAAACAACTTTGTGTTCTTGGCTGCACAGCATTATTACGACGGAATCATTTTCCATCGCATCATTCAAGGTTTCGTGTGCCAAGGTGGCGACCCAGACGGCAACGGTCGCGGTGGCCCTGGTTACCGATTCGTTGATGAATTGCCAAAGCCGGGCAAGTATCAAATTGGTTCGCTTGCAATGGCGAATGCCGGACCAAACACCAACGGTTCACAGTTCTTCCTCATCAGCGGACCAAGCGGTGTGGGATTGCCACCTGCGTATTCGTTGTTTGGTCAGGTCGTAAAGGGCCTCGACATTGTGGAAATGATGCAGAACGTTCCGACTGGCCCAGGAGATCGTCCAAAAGACGACGTGGTCATTCGTTCGGTCACCATCACCGTCGCCGACTAACACTTCATGGTGAAGCGGTTCGACTCACTGTCGATCGCTGATGCACGACGCATTGCACTAGCTGCACAAGGTTTCGATACCGCGCGTCCAACAACTAAAGCAACACAACGACATGTTGACGCACTCATTGCACGTCTTGGTGTTATTCAAATTGATTCGGTAAACGTGTTGGTGCGCAGCCAAGAACTGCCGCTCTTTGCACGCCTTGGCAATCACGATCGCAATGCAATCCCCAAAGCAACCGAAGCGCAAAAGATATTTGAATACTGGGGGCACGAAGCA
>CAITUB010000165.1 GCA_903895515.1 uncultured Acidimicrobium sp.
CTCATCCACCACAATCAAAATAAATGGCATGCGCTCGAACGACTTCTCGGCGCCTTCTTCGCCTTCTAATTCGCCGCGGTCGTACGCAGCGTTAAAACCGGTGATGTCACGGAAGCCAGCTTCAACCAATAGGTCGTAACGACGCTCCATTTCCTTCACTGCCCAACCAAGCGCGTTCGCGGCTTTCTTCGGGTTGGTTACTGGTGGCGTGAGCAAGTGAGGAAGGCGCGCATATTGGGCCATTTCCACTTGCTTCGGGTCAATCAAGATCATGCGCACTTGTTCTGGCGTCGAACGCATGAGCACCGAAGTGATGATGCAGTTAATGGCGCTCGACTTACCCGCACCGGTGGTACCTGCAACCAGCATGTGCGGCGTGGTGGAAATATTCAAGAACACTGAACGACCCGCAATGTCTTTTCCAACACCAACATCAAGTGGGTGCATTGCTGCACGAGCTTCCGAAGACACCATTAGGTCGCCGAGTGAAACCAATTCGCGTTGTGCGTTTGGTACTTCAATACCAATTGCTGACTTACCAGGAATTGGCGCAAGAATTCGAACGTCGGTTGCAGCCATGGTGTACGCGATGTCTTTTGAAAGCGAAGTCACTTTTGCAACCTTCACACCGCCACCGAGAGACAATTCGTAACGCGTAACGGTTGGGCCGCGCGTGTAGTCCACCAATTCGGTTTCTACGTTGTGTTCCTTCAACGCATTCACCAAAATTTCGCCGCGCTCTTCCGTTGCCTTCACATCGGCTTTTTCGTGACGCGTAATGGTGAGCAAATCCAGGTTCGGCAATGTCCACACGCTTGGCTTCGCGCCCGGTCCAAGAGGCATTTGCTGTGCTGCAGCTTTCTCAATTTTGGATGCGGTTGGGTTCGCGGCAGTTGTAACAACCGGCTTATCTTTCAACAGAGGCTTACGTATACGGCGAGGCTTTTCTTCTTCCTCTTCCTCATCGTCCTCTTCAACTTCTTCCTCTACTACTGCTTTGCGCTTGCGACGCTTTGGTGCTTCATCAAGGTCAATGTCATAAAAAATTGGTTCACCGTATTCGTCGAGCTCTTCTACTTCTTCACCGTCATCTTCGGACGAACGGAAGTTCTCGAGTGACACACCATTGGCCCATGCTTTAATTCGGCGATATAACTGTGCTGGCGAATTGCCGGTAATGAGCAACACTGCGCAAAACATCACAGCAATCAGCACAATGACTGCAGCAAAACTGCCCATCAAACTTTGCAATGGTTCGCCAACGATCCAACCGAACCATCCACCGGTGCGCGACACTGATGCGTTATCCAGTTCGCCAAACGATGTTCCCCAAATTATGTGCACGACTGCCAAAATTCCTACACACAACACCGTCCAACCAAACGCCAGACGAATGCGATGTTGCAGTGACTTCCTATTAATTGACGCGAAACCGGCCGCGATGATGACGATTGGTAACACGAAACGACCAACACCAAGTAGCGATGAGAACGTGGTGTCGAGTAAACGACCAAGTGGCCCAGCAAATTCAACGTAGATCGACATCGACAACAAGATGCCGAAACAGATAAGTGCAACGCCACCAAATTCGTGACCTCGGCCTGCCATCACCGTCTTCAAGAAAGACTCGCGACGCTCGCGGCGACGCGGCATACGGAACGACTCGATCTCGTCTTCGTCTACGGGCGCATGGCTACGCACGATCTTTTTGCGCACGCCAGAGCCCGATTTTGAGGCTGGGCGCGTGCGGGAAGACCCCTTCCGGGGCTGTGCGGCCATGCGTCAACAGTAGTGAGGGGGTACTGCCCCATTGAGGCATACCCCATGCTGGGCAAACCCGCGCTAGATCTCCATCACGATTGGCACGATCATCGGACGGCGCTTGGTGCGCTCCGACACAAACTTGCCAGCCGCTCGGCGTACTTCTTTTTCTAGTGCATCAATATCGCGAGTTCCGCCCTTCAGGGCTTTTTCAACCGCGCGTGCAACGGTTTCACACGCCTCTTCAATGAGGTCTTCAGCTTCTGGTGCATACACCCAGCCGCGCGTAATGATTTCTGGTCCAACCAGTACCTTGCCAGCTTCAATGTCAACGGTCACCACCGCAACAACAACGCCTTCTTCAGCCAGCACTTTGCGGTCGCGCAACACACCTTGACCAACATCGCCAACAATTCCGTCCACATACAACATGCCGGCAGGCACGCGCTCTTTGCGCACGATTCCGTTGTCAGTAATTTCAATCACATCGCCGTCTTCACACAACACAATGTTCGATTCCGGAATACCCATGGTGCGACCGTGGCGCGCGTTCGCAACCATGTGGTGGTATTCACCGTGAATTGGCACGAACCATTCAGGTTCGGTAATCGATAAGTACATCTTCAAGTCTTCTGCTTGTGCGTGACCTGTTGCATGCACATCAGCAATTCCCGAGTGCACTACATCGGCACCAAGTCGAAGCAACCCGTCGATAACGCGGTTTACGTTTCCTTCGTTGCCAGGAATTGCGTGGCTCGAGAAAATAACGGTGTCGTCGTGACCAATGGTGACGAACTTGTTGTCGCCACGCGCCAACAAGCTGAGTGCCGCCATTGGCTCGCCTTGTGAACCGGTGGAAATAACGCACACGCGTTCTGGTGGATAGTCGTCGATGTCTTCAACGTTGATGTACGACTTGTCGGGCAGTTTGATAATGCCCAAGTCGCGCGCCATGCGAATGTTGTTGATCATGGAGCGACCAAGTGGCGCAACTACTCGCCCGCTTTCAATTGCCGCATCAGCAATTTGCTGCACACGGTGAATGTGGCTGGCAAAGCTTGCGGTAATGATGCGGCGAGTTTTGTGCTCGGCAAATAACTGTCGAAGCACAACACCAACCGACTTTTCCGAAGGTGCAGAGCCACGTTCTTCCGCGTTCGTGCTGTCCAGCATGAGCAAACGAACACCGTCGCCAGCAGCAAGTGCACCCAAACGCGCCAAGTCGGTGCGGCGATCATCCACTGGCGTGAGGTCAATTTTGAAGTCGCCCGAGTGAATGATGACGCCCTGCGGTGTGTGCAATGCAATTGCGTGTGCGTATGGAACCGAGTGCGTTACGGGGATGAACTCAACATCAAATGGCCCAATGCGACGGCGCTCGTTGTCTTTCACCGCAATCATTTCGGTTTTGCCAAGCAACCCTGCTTCTTCAATGCGGTTGCGTGCAAGACCAAGCGTTACCTGCGAGCCATAAATAGGGAATGACATTTCGCGAAGCAAGAACTGCAATCCACCAACGTGGTCTTCGTGACCGTGCGTTGCAACGCATGCTTCAATACGATCTGCGTTTTCGCGCAACCACGTGAAGTCAGGCAACACCAAGTCGATGCCGTGCATGTCGGCATCTGGAAACATGATACCGCAGTCAATGAGCAACAAGCGATCGTCTTGCTC
>CAITUB010000166.1 GCA_903895515.1 uncultured Acidimicrobium sp.
CAGCGCTTCCTCGGTGAGTTTGCTCATCTGCGCAATGTCATCTGCGGTTGCAACTTCGTTGTTTGCGCCGCGATCGCCCATGACGAAGGCGCGCAATGCGCCGTGCGCAATTTGTGTTCCAAAGTCAATGACGTGCGGTTTGCGTTCAAGCGCATCGAGATATTCGGGGAACGACTCCCATTCCCAGGTGATTCCTTCGACCATTGCCGAACCAGGAATATCTTCCACACCTTCCATGAGTTCGATCAGCCATTGATGTCGCTCGGGAACTGCAGGTGCAAAACCAACTCCGCAGTTACCCATGACAGCGGTGGTCACACCGTGCCAACTGCTTGGTGTCATCCACGGGTCCCATGTTGCTTGCGCGTCGTAATGCGTGTGCACATCGACCCAACCTGGAGTAACGAGTAAACCATCAGCTTTAACGTGCTGATGAGCATGCGCGGTAGAAATTTCGCCTGGCGCGGCGACTTGCGTAATTACTCCATCAACAAATGCAACGTCTGCAAGACGTGCTGGTTGACCAGATCCATCAACAACAGTTCCACCAGTGATGACGGTGGTTTTCCCCGTATTCATACAAGAAATCTACCCCGATTAGACAGGGTGAAATTTATATACAGCGGTTAGTAATGGTGCCAACGCCTTCAAGCGTGGTTTCCACTACGTCGCCTGGCTTCAGGTACACCTGTGGCTTGCGGCCATGGCCCACACCAAATGGTGAACCCGTATATATGACGTCGCCAGGGAACAGTTCAACAATGGTGGACATGTAGGCAACGATGTGCGCAATGCCAAAGATCATGTCGCTGGTTTGCGTGTCTTGACGTTGTTCGCCGTTCACTGTGCAACCAAGTTGCAAGTCATCGCGCTTGTCGTTGTTTGACATGTCGGTTACCCATGGTCCGATTGGGGAGTAACCAACGCGGCTCTTGCCCAAACTGAACTGTGGTGGAGTGCCCATGTATTGCAATCCTCTGTCGGACACGTCTTGTCCTGCGCACAAACCAGCAACGTGGTCCCATGCAGCGGCCTCATCAATATGCCTGCCACCCTTGCCAACAATGATGACGAGTTCGGATTCGTAGTCAACGGTGTCGCTCAAAATTTCGATGTTTCCCGTTGGGGTGTTCAGCGAGCTTTGAAACTTTGCGAATACCAATGGAAGCGGCGGCAATGGGCTACCCATTTCTGCTGCGTGCTTGCGGTAGTTCAGTCCAACCGCGAACATCTGGCGTGGTTGCGGAACCGGGCATGAAAGATCGGCAATAGCAATAGGCGTACCAGTGCTTGCATCGAGAGTTGCAGCAAGTTTCTTTAACGTGTCCCAATGTGCAAAGCACTGCATCGGGTCGGCTGACAACGAGTTGTTACTGGCAGTAGCGACGTCGATTGCGCGTGGCGAAGCAATGTCGCCAACGATGAACTGCGCACGACCTTTGAGATTGGCAAGGCGAAGAGTCATGGCTGTGGCCTATACGCGACCGCGAGCGATACGACGTTGAACTTCTGCTTGTGCGCGAGCAACCTTGTCTTTTTCTTTGCGCTCTGCGCGGGCGCGCTTCTTTTCTTCTTGCGCTGCTGCATCAATTGCCGGTGCTGCGGCTGCGGCTGCAGGTGCGTTACCCGATGAAGGAATGGCAAAGCGTGGATCGTTGTTCACCAGTTTGCGGAAGCCGCCAAGTGAAACTGAGAATTGAACAGCCATGAGGCGAGTTGCATCGAGGCCGAACTCTTCAATCAGTGCTGGCAAGACGATGTTCAAGTCTTCAAGACTTGGGTCTTCAGACTTGTCGCCAAGAACTTCGATGGCCTTTTCGGTCGCTGCTTCACCGAACAACACGCCAGTGTCGAGGTATGCCTTACGAGTTTTCATTGCTTCGCGAACTTTTGGTGCAACTGTTGCAGCGTCATCAAACGTTCCTGCTGGCAGTGCAAGCACCTTGGCAAGCGCATCGCGCAACTTTTCGTCTACAGCAGCTGCCAATTTGGCAATTGACTCATCGGAAAAGGTGGTGAACACTGCCGCGTAACGACGTTCCAGCAAAATGGTGTCGCGTGAGTTGCTAACTGGCATAAGGGGTCCTTTTCGAAGTCTGTATTGCCGCTATGAGCGACCCTTCAGTGTGTCAGGCAAGGACCCCCGTTCCTACTCAATAACCCCAATATTCGTATGCTGAGAAGGCGATGAAGGGTGCAACTCCAGCCATGGTGATGCTTGAGCGAAGCGGCGTTGAGTTCGCCGTGCATGCCTTTGATCACGATCTGGTCGATGCCGAGGAACTCGGGTATGGACGGGCAGCAGCACATGCGCTTGGCGTCGATGAATCGCGAGTGTTTAAGACCTTGCTCGCCCAGTCGGAAAAGTCGGCAGTTGTTGCCATTGTTCCGGTGGGATCACAATTGTCATTGAAGGCCCTTGCATTAGTGCTTGGGGTGAAGCGATGCGAAATGGTTGCAGCCAATGATGCACAACGAATTACTGGATATGTAGTTGGTGGAATTAGTCCATTCGGTCAGAAGAAAAAACTTTTTACTGTTGTCGATACATCGGCAATGGATTTGACCACCATGTTTGTCAGTGGTGGACGGCGTGGACTTGACCTAGAAGTTGCACCATCTGATTTGATTCGGGTTCTCGATGCAAAATCTGGAGCAATAGCCACAACCGATAGTTAGTTGGTAACCAAAGCCTGCACTTCGCGGACAACTATTTGATGGTTTGCTGCAAATGTAAAGTCACCAACTATTCCGCGTGCGCCGAGGCTTGTGGTGTACGTGATGTGCCACTGCACCGAGAGTTTTGCGGGGAATGCGCCAGATGGGTGCATAGAAGAGGAATGTGAGTAGGTGTACATGCACTTGCTGCTCATGGTGTCACCAAACATTTCTATCCATGGAAGTCCTGGGCCATCGCAGGTAACTGGACCCGAACCAAGTGCTCCATCGCCCGGATCAAAGATGAGTTTCTTTGGAGTTGCTGTTGTGGTGACCGAAATGTAACCAGCAGGTGTGGGCACACCTGCAGTTGCACTCACAGGCACCCACATCAATGGGTTAACCCAAAACCATGTTCCGAGTTTGACCACGCCGCGTTGAGCCGGTGGTGCAAAGTTTCCCCACGGTGCGGGAATGTTGTCGTAGACAACTGATGTTGCTTGTTGCGCAAGTTGTGAGGTGGACACTTGCGGAATCCAATGGAACGTTGTTGCAGGTGTTCGATTGAAGCATGTGTACTCAAACAATCTGTACGTCACTCCACCGGATACTTTTTCAACCATGACTCCGTTGCCCAAGTGAGCATCGTGAGGAATGGCAATAGACCATTCGCAGTCTTCAGACGCGCCAGAACTCCCTGGTGTAGCGCCGTATTGAATGCCCGCCATGATTTGATTTCCCGTAATTCCTGCGGTGCTGGTCGAACTTCCGCCAATGGAATCGCCGGCATGTACTTCATTCGGGAGTGCACCTATGAATACGACAACAGTTGCAATTGTCAGTTTGCGAATCCACATATGTCTGCTCCGATCTTTCGTTGTGTGGCCGTGGAAGAAACCCACTTCCATATGCCGTGGTCAAGTTGCACGCTCCACACCATGAATGCCGAAATGACTGAATCGTCAAACACAATGTCGTCGGCAGCGCTGTCGACCTGACCAGAATCGAACAGCACTACCGAGTCAAAGATGCATGTGTGCACGGTTGCGCGAATGGTGTCGATAATTTCTACAGATTCAATACGCACGCGCAATTTTCCGCTGTCTTTGCGCGTATATAAATGTCCGACAACACGTTCATTCATGATTGAAGTAAGCGAGCGAAAGAGCGGACTGCCTGCCACAGTCATTCGGTTGATGGGGCATTGGCTTGGAGTTCTGCCGCACTGTGCACGCTGTTGCGATATTTGACCAAAGTCGATCACAATGTGCTGAGTGGTATCGGTGTCGATGGCCACAACAGACTCAACGCGTTCGCTCGGAGCGATTGTTGTGGTGGTTGCTGCTGACGATGTTGTCACGGTGTTAAACGTGAGTTCATCACTCGGCGCACCGCAACTTGTTGCAAGAACGACAAGGGGAGCGCCGTAGCGCAAATACCGCATAAATGAGTTGGACATGTCTGCCTCCGCCGATGCAGGTTTTGCCAATAGTGATGTGGACGAACTGTGTATGTGGATACTGCCAAAAATTTGGGAATTTCAAAAATTGACGATTGGGATCTGACGGTAGAGTTGATGAACCCCAAAATGAGCCAACACCACCCTGACCTTCCCGCCGAGCAGGCCTACATAGACCATGCTTATGCCTGCCTGGATAAGAGCCGCGAGGACGCCTGGCATATTCGTGAACTGAACGAGGCAAGCACGGGCGGCACCTTTCAGGCCCGCTACGAGCGCAATGCTTTCGACGAGCAACTGCTGCAACGCCTGACCACATTGGATTTGGGCGATGCCGCGCTGGTGTTTGGTCGAATCGATCGCTTTGCCGAAACCCCAGATGAAATTGAAAGCTTTCACATCGGGCGTTTGGCAGTTGCCGATGAGAAGCGTGAACCCGTGGTGGTGGACTGGCGTGCACCTGTTGCCGAACCGTTCTATCGAGCAACGGGTCGCGAAACTATGGGCCTCGCACGCCGTCGCCATTTTTCAGTTCAGGGCCGTGATCTGCAAGGCATCGAAGATGAATTATTTGGCGAAGGTCACCTTGGTCTTGGACACGATGAAGGTTTAGGTGGCGACCCGCAAGTAGGAGTGAAACACGACGGCACTGGCCTACGCGGATACAGCACGCTCATCTCCGCTTTGTCGCGTGGTCGTACCGGACAACTTGGCGACATTGTTGCCACCATTCAGTCGGAGCAAGATCAAATTATTCGTGCTCCGCAAAGTGGCGTATTAGTAGTGCAAGGTGGACCAGGAACTGGAAAGACCGTTGTTGCACTTCACCGCGCTGCATATTTGTTGTACACCTACCGATTCCCGCTTGAAGACCAGGGCGTATTAGTAGTTGGACCAAACCGAGTGTTCTTGCGATACATCGAACAGGTGCTGCCTTCACTTGGAGAAGCAGGCGTGCAACAGGTTGTGCTTGCCGACCTTGTGCCTGGACACCGAGTTGGTCGAATTGAAGACGACGATACAAAACACGTGAAGGGCGACATTCGTATGTCGAAATTCATCGCTGGTGCAGTGCGCGACCGCGAACGACCTTTGCGTGATGACTTGGTGATTCCTTTTGGTGCCGAGTATCTACGCCTTCGCGTATCCGAGTCATCGCGCATTATTCGCGATGCACGACGTCGTTACCGTCGCCATAATGCTGCAGCACGCTGGGTGGAAACTGAAGTAGTAGAGGCAATGGCGGCAACCAGTAAGCGCGAAGAAATTGATCTTGAGGCATTGCGCGAGAGTCTTCGCGACATTCCAGAATTCCGCGCAGCCATTATTCG
>CAITUB010000167.1 GCA_903895515.1 uncultured Acidimicrobium sp.
AACGGTGGCGATGCCCATTTCGCGAGCGGTTCGAATGACTCGAACGGCGATCTCGCCACGGTTAGCAATGAGGATTTTCTTTAGCACGAGGGTCTATCTTTGCCTAATGGACAACACCAAAGCCAGCCAGTCCAATGCCAATGAGCAATGGCCCAATGGTTGGTGGGTTACACGGGTTGCCGAAACGGGCAGCACGAACACCGATTTGGTGAAATTGGGGGCTGAGGGGGCAAAACACCACAGCGTGCTGATGGCCGATTTTCAGTCGGCAGGCAAGGGTCGCCTCGACCGCACGTGGGTTGCCGAACCTGGCGCAAACCTGTTGGTGTCGTTGTTGTTTCGCACAAACGAAACTCTTGTGCGTCCATTGCATCAGTTCACGCAGATGGTGGGCATGAGCGCAGCACGTGCGTGCATGCAACTCACTGGTGTGTTGCCCGACATGAAGTGGCCAAACGATTTACTCATTAGCAATAAAAAAGTCTCGGGAATTTTGGCACAAGGTGCTCCAGGTTTTGTTGTCGTTGGTATTGGCGTAAATGTGAATTGGGCTCCACCCGATGCAATGTCGTTGGCGCAAGCTGCTCCGCACCATGCAACGTCTCCTGTTCAGTTGTTGCACAACATGTTGATTGCAATCGACGAACTTGAAGCACTTTCGCCCGAGCAATTGCACGAGCAGTATTCAGCAACGCTCGCAACGCTGGGTCAAGCAGTGCGCGTGGAATTGGCAACGGGCGACATTGTTGAAGGTCGGGCAATTGAAGTGCAACGAGATGGTCGGTTGGTCGTGCTTGATGACTGCGCAATCTCTCACTACATCGACACGGGTGACGTGGTCCACTTGCGTGCGCAATAACGACTACCGTTTCGTGCAGTGAGTGAAATAATTTTCCAACCGCGCGCAAAGAAAACGTGGCTGCATTCGCTTACAACTTCGGCGCTCGTTGCTCTCGTGGTTTCGCTGTTTGGTGCGGTGGGAGTGGTTCGTGCGGTGAATGCAGACCTCGACACGGTGAAGCGTGAAGATACTGCGACAACTGCATTGTCTCCAGCAGACGCAGAGTTTGAAAATTATTTATTCGTCGGTTCAGACTCCCGCGTAGGTGCCGACCCAGGCGACGCCGACTACGGCAATGTTGGCGATGCTGGTGATATTGGCGGCCAGCGAAGCGACACGCTCATGGTGTTGCACTACGTGAAGCGCACGGGAACGGTTTCGCTCATGTCCATTCCACGCGACCTGTGGGTGGCCATCGGTAATGGAGAAAACGAGCAGCGCATTAATACCGCGTATCAAGAAGGCACCGATGTATTGGTGCGCACGGTGCAACGCGCACTCAACATTCCCATTCATCACTATGTGGAAATTGACTTCCAAGGGTTTAAGCGCATTGTCGAAGCAGTTGGTGGAGTGAATGTATGTGTTGAGTACCCATCGCGCGACAAGCACACTGGTTTGTTTATGAAGGCTGGTTGCACCACGCTCGATGGCGTTGAAGGCCTTGCTTATGCACGCAGTCGTTATTTCGAACAAAAGGTTGACGGCGAATGGCAGTTGGACGGAACGTCAGATATTGGTCGTTCAACGCGTCAGCGCGGTTTCGTTCAAGCGCTGGCAAAGAGCGCAGTAATTGGCGTTTCAGGCAATCCGTTTAAGGCAGGCAGCGTGCTGAAGGGTGGGCTTTCGGCGGTCATTGTGGACAATAACCTCGACCTCATTGAGTTTGCGAAGAA
>CAITUB010000168.1 GCA_903895515.1 uncultured Acidimicrobium sp.
GAACATTTCCCGAACTATGTGATCGCGTTGCCAACGAAATGGGTTGGACTGCAATGACATTTACGTTTCGTGGTTGTGCAACTAGCGAAGGTGACTTTTCAATGCAGGGTTGGATTGACGACTTGCGTGCCGCAATTACGCATGTTGTTGCAGAAACTTCGCCGAGTGGAATTTGGCTTGTGGGAAACAACACAGGTGGTTCGCTTGCCTTGTGTGTTGCAGCTGATGACCCGCGTGTGAACGGATGTGCGTTACTTGGGGCTCGCGCCGACTTTGATGACTGGGCAGAACAACCACGTCGCTTTCTTGAGCACTCACGTGAAATTGGCGCAATTCGTCGTCCAAGTTTCCCGCCTTCGGTAGAAGAGTGGGGTCGTGAGCTTCGTCGCTTTCGTCCAACCGATGCAGCACGTCGATTCGCTCCGCGTCCGTTGTTCTTAATGCATGGTCAAGACGATGACATTGTGCCAACTGCAGATTCGCGAGTGTTGGCCCAGGCACATGGTGCAGCAGAATTGCAAATAATTCCTGGAGCAGGACACCGATTGCGACATGATCCTCGCGCAATGGCTGTATTGCTTGGCTGGCTCGATCGTCAGCGCACACTCGCAGCAATGTAGTTAGTTGTTCTCAGCTTTGCTGTGCCAGTTCCACGCGCTTGAAATGATGTCGCGCAAATCGTGCGTTGCTTTCCAGCCCAGTAAAGCTCGAACGAGCGTTGGGTCTGCAAACACTGCAGTTGGGTCGCCGGGCCGGCGCTGAGTAATGACGTGAGGAACTTTGCGTCCGCTTACTTGTTCTGCGATGTCAAGAACTTCAAGAACCGATGTTCCTTTACCCGTGCCAACATTGCACGCGAGGCTCTTGCCACCTGTTGCTAAATAGTCGAGCGCTTTGATGTGCGCATCGGCAAGGTCTTCAACATGGATGTAATCGCGAATACATGTTCCGTCTGGAGTTGGGTAGTCATTGCCGAAAACATTGAGCGGACCGCTGAAGCCAAGGATGGCCTTCATCACTAGTGGCACCAAGTTCTGCGACATTGACCAGTCTTCGCCAATGCTGGAGTCCGAACTGGCGCCTGCAGCATTGAAGTAACGCAGGCTGACGGTGCGCATTCCGATGGCCTCACAGCTGGACAAGAAGCGTTCCATTACCGCTTTGGTTTCGGCGTACACGCTTTCGGGTTGCATGGGCAAGTCTTCGGTAACGGGGACGGCGCTCGGGTTTCCGTACACAGCTGCAGAAGAGGAAAACACCAAGCGTTCAACGCCATTGGCAAGTAGCGCGCGAACAAGATTGATGGTTCCTGCAACGTT
Source organism: uncultured Acidimicrobium sp. (assembly GCA_903895515.1). Lineage (GTDB taxonomy): Bacteria > Actinomycetota > Acidimicrobiia > Acidimicrobiales > Ilumatobacteraceae > UBA3006. The sequence continues at coordinate 1,320 of CAITUB010000168.1, forward strand.
GTTGTTGTAGTAGCGAAGCGGTTGCTCCATGGATTCGCCAACGGCTTTGTATGCCGCAAAATGGATGACTTCGTCGATGTTGTGTTTCTTGCAGATCTTTTCGATCAGCTTTTCATCTGAAATGTTGCCCTCGAAAAAGGGGACTGACCCGATTCGGCTTTTGGTTCCTAATTCAAGAGAATCCAGCACCACGACATCACGCTGCTGTTTGGCCAATAGGCGCACCGTGTGCGAACCGATGTATCCGGCACCACCGGTAACAAGAACAGCCATGCAATAACCCTAACGACTAATTGGTTAATGCTTTGGTCGGTCTTTTTTATCGAGGTCGTTTGCGCGCTGCACTTGTTTGTAGGCGCGCACTTTCAGCAGTGTCGCTGCCGAATAAATATCTGCCACAGAGCGTGGCTGGTTGTCACTGAATTCGCCAGCTTTGACCTTCCAGCCCTTTGGTCGAATGCCAAAACGCTTGCCAAGTAGTGCAATAAATATTTCTGTTTTCTCTTCGCCGTATCCAGGAAGTTTTCGGAGTCGCGCGCGTAACTCTTCAGCATCTTCGACGTCTTTCCAAATGTTTTCTGCCTTGCCTTTGTATTCAGCAGCAATGATGGCGCTCATGTCGTAAATGCGTTTTGCCATGCTGGCGGGGAAGCGGTGAATGGCCGGCTTTGTGCAACACATGGTGACGAATGCATCTGCATCCATTGCTGCAATCTTCTTGGCATCGCAATGACCAATGCGTTGCTTAATGGTGTACGCACCAGTGAAGGCCCATTCCATGGGAACTTGTTGGTCGAGCAACATGCCGATCATGAGTGCAAGACCATTGGTGTGCAGCAGTTTGTCGGCATCGGGTTTGCCGGTGATGTAGAGCGGTTTCGGAGTTGCGCTTGCTGTAGCCATGGCTACCAGTATCGCCTATGCGTACAGTGCGCCGAGAGTTTCGGTCTGAATTTCGTAACGCAAAATGGCTTCGGCCACGACCGACTTGCTGATTTGTCCAGCCAGCGCCAGTTCGTGAAGCACGGTGATGACAACGTGTGGCATGTCTACTTCGAAGTGATCACGCAATGCTTCGCGGGTATCGCTGCGACCCATGCCGTCTGTGCCAAGCGGCGTAAATGTTCGAGCTCCCACATATCGGGCAATTTGTTCAGGAACAGAGCGCACAAAGTCGGTGACTGCAACGATTGGGCCACTCGTTTGGTTAAGCAACTCAGTAACGCGCGGTACGCGTGGAGTTTCAGTTGGGTGCAGTCTGTTCCAGCGCTCTGTAATGACTGCTTCTTCGCGCAGCGTTTTGTAAGACGTTGCTGACCACAGTTCGGCGCTTACACCGAAGTTGGCATGCAGTTCATCTGCGGCCGCGCGTGCCGCGGCATGAGCGGAACCAGAAAACAAGATGGTTGCTTTGTGCTGTGCGGGCTTCGCCTCGCTCCATTTGTACAGACCATTCATGATGTCTGCTTCGATGGTTGGCGTTGATGGTCGAACAGGCATTTGATAGTTCTCGTTGTACAACGTGAGGTAATAGAACACGTCTTCGGGCTTTTCGCCGTACATGCGGTTAATTCCGTTTTTAATAATTGTCGCAACTTCGTAGGCAAACGATGGGTCGTACACCTGACAGAACGGAATGGTTCCTGCGAGTACCAAACTGTGTCCGTCTTGGTGCTGCAGGCCTTCGCCGAGCAACGTGGTGCGTCCGGCGGTAGCTCCCAAAAGGAAACCGCGAGCACGTGAGTCGGCTGCTTGCCAAATGAGATCGCCTACGCGCTGGAATCCAAACATTGAGTAGAAGGTGTAGAACGGCACCATTGGCACACCGTGCACGGCATAGCTGGTGCCGGCGGCAATGAAGCTGGCCATACTGCCGGCTTCAGTAATTCCTTCTTCAAGAATTTGGCCAGAGGATGACTCGGTGTAGCTCAGTAGAAGTTTGTGGTCGACAGGTTCATATTTTTGACCTTGTGATGCATAGATCTTGAGTTCAGGAAACAATGCGTCCATACCAAAGGTTCGACCCTCGTCGGGGATGATGGGAACAACACGCGAGCCAAATGCTTTGTCGCGAGCAAGGTTGCGCAGTAGGCGGGTGAAACCCATGGTGGTACTGACCGATTGCTCACCACTGCCATTGTCGAATTCGGCAAAGGCCTGCGGGTCGGGAAGCGTCATTGGCTTACGCACCGTGGTTGAACGACGAGGCACTGAACCACCCAATGTGCGGCGCCGTTCCATCATGTATTGGTATTCGACGCTGTCGTGTGGTGGGCGATAGTACGGGGGTTCGTCTGCAAGTAGCGCACTGTCAGGAATTTCTTCTTCAAGATGCAACGTGTCACGAAGTGTGCGCAATTGTTCGTGCGTCATCTTTTTAATTTGATGCGTTGCATTGCGGCCTTCAATGTCGTGACCAAGTGTCCAACCCTTTACGGTTTTGCACAAAATTGCAGTTGGGCGACCCGAGCCAAGATTTTCAGTTGCGGCTTTAAATGCCGCATACAACTTGCGATAGTCATGACCACCGCGAGGCAACGTACGCAACTGCTCGTCAGAGAGGTGCGACACCATTTCGCGCAAACGCGGATCTGGGCCGAAGAAATTTTCGCGAATGTAGTTTCCGTCTTCAACGATGTAGCGCTGGAATTCGCCGTCGACGGTTGCGTTCATTTTGTTCAACAACACGCTGTCGTTGTCGTTTGCAAGCAGATCGTCCCACTTGGAACCCCACACAACTTTGATGACGTTCCATCCGGCACCACGGAATGTGGCTTCAAGTTCTTGAATGATTTTTCCGTTGCCGCGCACTGGGCCATCGAGGCGCTGCAAGTTGCAGTTGACAACAAATGTGAGGTTGTCTAATTGTTCTCGAGCAGCGAGCGAAATGGAACCAAGTGTTTCTGGCTCATCACATTCGCCATCGCCAAGAAATGCCCACACGCGACTTTGCGATGTGTCTTCGATCTGCCGATTTTGCAGGTAGCGATTGAATCGCGCTTGATACAGCGCAGTGATTGGACCAAGCCCCATGGACACCGTTGGGAATTCCCAAAACTCAGGCATCAGTCGCGGGTGCGGATAACTAGAAAGACCCTTTCCTTCTCTGCCAATTTCACGGCGGAAGTGATCGAGATCGTTTTCGTCTAGTCGGCCTTCAAGAAATGCGCGTGCATAAATTCCCGGTGCTGCGTGTCCTTGGAAATAAATGTGATCGCCTGCTGTGCCGTGATCTTTGCCGCGGAAGAAGTGATTGAAACCAACTTCGTATAACGATGCAGACGATGCATAACTGGAAAGGTGGCCACCGATTCCTTCTGCGTTCGAGTTTGCACGCACCACCATGACTGCGGCGTTCCAGCGGATGTATGCGCGAATTCGACGCTCAATATGTTCGTCGCCAGGAAACCATGGCTCATGTTCGCGGGCGATGCTATTGACGTATGGCGTAGAAACGGTTGCGGGAAAACTCACCTGTGCTTCTCGGGCACGTTCAAGCAATCGTGAAAGTAAATATCGCGCACGATTCTTGCCGTGTGTTTCCACTACGGCGTCAAGCGAATCGAGCCATTCTGCGGTTTCCGTTGGATCAGCATCAGGAAACTGATGCACGGAACCATCAAAGATCATGTGGTCAGTATCGCAGACTTACCTGTGGGTACCCGTTCGGGGTGCTCGCATCAGCAAGTATCTACCTCGTGATTGTGATTTATACAGACGGTGCTTGTTCGGGGAACCCTGGGCCGGGTGGCTGGGCATGGGCGACTGCTCCCACTGGCGAGCCAAGTGACACAGGCGGCGAAGCGCACACCACAAATCAGCGCATGGAAATCATGGCCGCAATGGAGGCATTACGGGCTCATGTAGATCATGAAGGCCCAATTGAAATTCGTTCTGATTCAACCTATGTCGTTCACTGCTTCCGCGATTCATGGCATGTCGGTTGGAAAAAGCGTGGCTGGAAAAATTCGCAGCGCCAGCCCGTTGCAAATAGGGATTTATGGGAGCCATTTATTGAGATGGTTCTCGCTCGAGGCGACGTGACTTTTACTTGGGTGAAGGCGCACAGTGGAGAGCAAATGAATGAACTGGTAGACGCCTTGGCCGTTGCGGCATCCACTGGTTACAAGCGGTAGGAGTACCATGACGTGGATGCGAAAGAGTGAGTTCATTCGCAATTTTGAAGTTTATTTCTTCCTCATTGCGGCCGTGCTCATTATTCCAGGAAATACCTTAGGGGTTTTTAACGGATTACCACTGAGTTCAATCCCGGAGTTGTCCGGATGCCTCATTTTGCTGTTCGGCATATTCTCATCAGGTTTCAAATCTAATTTCAATCAAGTATTTGCAAAAGTGAGTTTGCGGTATCTCGTTGCAATGATTTTAATTTTTGGAATTGCAATTCCAGCAAAGTTTGCTTTAGGACACAGCGATTTACCATCCGGAAGATTTGACGCCTGTTACCACAGCTTTGTGCGCAGCGATGACATGAAAGTTCCGGAGTGTGAGCCATTTTTCTCCGCAAAATTCGAAGGGGGTCGCTCCCGCCTAGATAGCGCAGTCAACTTTCAGGGATTGAATTATCCGTTACGCGACATCAATGCTTCAGGCTCAAACTGGAATTTATCGTTTATAAATAATGAACAATATTTAGGTCGGTATGGAA
>CAITUB010000169.1 GCA_903895515.1 uncultured Acidimicrobium sp.
CCCATAGCCCAAATTTGATTTGGATCGATTGAATATGTGCTTGAGATTGAATCAATAATGAGCGAACTCAATTGCACATCGTCTTCGTTGAAGTCGGTTGCAGGTCCACAACATCTGCCCGCATTCCAAGAAGAAAATTCATGCACTGAACCATTGATAGTCGCAACCACAAAACCCATTTCATTTACAAATTCTCCAATTGAGGTATCTAAGAGGAATTGTTTTGCATCAGAAGTGCGGCCGTGAAATGCCAGAAGCAAAGGCATTGGCGTCCCCTTTGAATAGTTCGCAGGAACATTCAAATAGTACGTTCGGGGTTCCTTTCCGGTAACGGTAAACGTTCGAAGAGTCGGCTCGGTCTGGCTGGCAACATCGGTGAAGGCGGAATTAACTGGAACTGTGGTCGATGTGGTGGATGTTGATGTGGTCGTCGTGGCCAAAGTTTGAACAGCTGCACGGATCCATTTCTTGCGTCCGGCCACATTGCGACATACCACGATGACCGGCTTCTTATTTACTCGAATAGAGACCCGTGTTCCAAGCGCGGTCTTTGCACACGTTTGCCCTATGGACACGGCATTTGCCGATACCGCTGGAAAGGCGGTCCATACCAATATGGCGCTGAGGGCTACGAAAACTTTTTTCACTGCCTTCATATTAGTGAGTGCTCACTAAGGTTAAAAAGTGATGATTGAGCAGCCAAAGCAGGCGACAGCCCATACGCAGTTGCACAATCGCAGCGCAGCGAATCGCGATTTTGATCCTGCAGATGTAGAACGAGTACGTAAGGGTTTTATCGCCAAGCGTGAAAACGGTTTGATTACCGATGAGAAGGATCGCTTCGTAGTTAATAGCGACAATTATGAATTTCTTCGTGACGGTCGTGAATGCCCAGAGACGGTTAACCCTCAGCTGTGGCGACATGCAACCCTAAATGCACATCATGGTTTATTCAAGGTTGCCGATGATGTGTGGCAAGTGCGCGGTTATGACATTTCGAACATCACATTCATTCGCGGAACGAATGGGTGGGTAGTAATTGATCCTCTCACCAGCGAACACACTGCTCGTGCGGCACTCGAATTAATGGATGAGCATGTTGAAAAGCTGCCAACCACTGTGGTCATTTTCACGCACTCACATGCCGACCACTTCGGCGGTGTACTTGGTGTAACAACAAAGGCCGATGTAGACGCAGGTCGGTGCCAAATAGTTGCACCAATTGGTTTTCTGCACGAGACCGTTGGGGAAAATGTGATTGCCGGTCCTGCAATGGGCAGGCGTGCCACATACCAGTTCGGCCCGATGCTTCCGCCTGGTCCAACCGGCCATGTCGATTGCGGGTTGGGCACAGGAGTACCAATAGGCCCTCCGGGTTTGCTTGCACCTACAACCGACATCACCTTCACTGGTGAGGAACTTGTGCTCGACGGTGTGCGCGTGATCTTCCAGCTCACGCCAGAAACCGAAGCACCTGCCGAAATGAATTTCTTTTTTCCAGACCATGGCTGGTTATGCATGGCGGAAAATTGTTCGCAAACCATGCACAACCTGGTGCCAATTCGCGGAGCACTCGTGCGCAATGCGCTGAACTGGTCAAAGTACATCAACGAAAGCATCGAACTGTTTGCCGACAAGACAAGTGTTCTCTTCACTTCGCATAACTGGCCTGTGTGGGGCACCATTGATGTTCGTGAGTTCCTCATTTTGCAACGCGACTTGTACAAATGGATGCACGATCAAACCATGCGTCATGCAAACCATGGAATGACTGCAGTGGAAATTGCTGACATGCTGAAATTGCCGGAAGAGTTTCTGGCACATGAGCACACTCGTGGCTTCTATGGCGACTTAGTGCACAACGTAAAGGCTGTATATCAGCGCTATCTCAGTTGGTACGACGGAAACCCAGCGAACCTCAACAAGCTGCCACCTACGGAAACGGGCAAACGTTACGTCGAGCTTGCCGGTGGAATGGATTCGCTGTTGGCGTCGGCGCGTAAGTCGTTCGATGCGGGCGATTATCGCTGGGTTGCTGAAGTGGTAAACCATGCGGTGTTTGCAGACCCGACGAATACCGATGCGCGAAACTTGCAAGCAGATGTGTTGGAGCAATTGGGTTATCAGGCCGAGTCATCAACCTTTAGAAATGCCTATCTCATGGGCGCTCAGGAACTACGTAAAGGCCCGCCACCTCGCACGGCATCTCACGTGCGGGCACGCAGCCTGATTCGCGCGATGACTATTGAACAAGTGTTTGATGTGTTGTCGGTGCGAGTGATGTCAGAAAAAATTGGTGGCTTTTCTCATTGCGTGAATTGGACATTTACCGACATGGCGGGAACTCCCGATCACCAGTGGGTGCTCGGCCTGTCCAATAGAACGATGTATTACATTCAGGGGCGACACGATGCTGATGCCGCAGCAACGATCACCATCACGCGAGAGCTGTTGCTTGAAATCATCGCTCAAGTCACCACGTTTATGGATGAGCTCACCGCGGGAACGGTAACAATTGATGGAGATGCCGCCGCGTTGCTCAACATATTCGGCAACCTCGACACGTTTGCAACTGGCTTTGCAATTGTCGAACCGTAACTATTAGTCGTTAAACCCGTTCGCGGTCATTGTTTTGCGATAGGCCAAAGCAACTGCATCAAATTTCATATGTAATTCCTTGGTGATGTCGTACGGAACTTTTTTCGGTAGTTGCGATTCGACAATGGTTTTGTCCTGATTGAAAATGACGTCTTCAAAATTCTGCAGCACTGAAGCAGGTTGGTCGTAGTTGTAGTTGCGACCAATGATGAGGAAGCCGCGCGAGTGTTCGTCGTCAATGGGTTGCGACACGAAGTAGTACACCATGCCCTCTTTGCCACCCCAACCAAGATGCAACAGCAAAGTAAAAGGCGTGTGGATCTCGTAGTGCGAAGTACGCATAGGCGCTTCAGTGGATGCGTTTGCGAACACAGGGAAGTCATCGGTGTTTGGTGCTTCGGGGCGCATGATGTCGTACTTCACCACGTGGCCTTCAGTGCGCACTTCATAGTCGGGTACAACAGGACGATTGATGTCGCCAAGCAAACCGGGGTGCACCCAGGGGAAGTGTCCGAAGTCGGTGAAGTTTTCTAGCTGACGCGAAGAATGTGCATTCCAGTCGTATGGTCCGCAATTGACCCACACCCAATCGCTTGCGCCGAACTCCTCAATTGTTGGAAGCGGTCGTCGCGGTTTATCAAGCGACACCCAAATCATGTTGTATTGCTCGACGCAATGGTGCGCAGCAATCTTTGCTTTGGATGGAACCTTGGTCGGGTCTTCCAATTGAGGAATGTGTGTGCATTTTCCGGTCTCGTCAAATTGCCAACCGTGGTACGGACACATAATGGTGTCGCCCTGTACGCATCCGCCACTCAGTGCGGTTCCCCGGTGAACACAAACGTCACTGGTTGCATGTGCGGTTCCAGCGCTGTCGCGCCAAATAACCAGTGGTTCGCCAAGCAGTTTGGCCGAAAGTGGGGAAGCGCCAAGCTCACCCGAATATGCAACTGGATGAAGTGTTGAACGCACCTCTACGAGCGTAGTAATTCCATTCGCAACTCATCGGCTAACTGAGGGGTAGCGGCGACAATTCCGCTCCAACGCAACGACAAGTCTGGGGTGTATGTCAACTCGCGACCATGCAAATCAACTACTACGCCACCTGCAGCACGAATGATGATGTCTAATGCTGCTAGATCAACGATGCGATGAATGTCTCCGCCCGGATCACAGAATGCATCGATTGCTCCGTCAGCGACAAGGCAACCTTCAAGGACGCTCGAACCGAGAACTCGCACACGGTCGATTCGTCGTGCTACTCGTGTCCATGCGTCAAACG
>CAITUB010000170.1 GCA_903895515.1 uncultured Acidimicrobium sp.
AGCCGACGAGGACCGCTCGTATCGCTCAAAGTCATATCCGCGTAGGTTGCTCGTGATTACAGCAGGGTCATTGATGCACATGGCTATTGCGCTCGCATTGTTCATAGGTGTGTATGCCGCCGCCGGACGCTTGGGCGAAACAGGCAGTGTGCGCATTGTGTATGCGCCGGTAAGTGGTTCTCCTGCTGCAGAAATTGGTTTGCGCGAAGGAGATGTGATCTCGTCAATTAATGGTGAAGTGTTGAAGTCGCGAGAAGATTTGGTTGCAGCAATCACCAGTAACTCGCCAGGTGAGCAGATTGCAGTTGAGATTAATCGCGACGGTGTTCAGCGAATTCTTGAGGCGACATTGGCATCTAATCCTGTCGATGAGTCGATTGGTTATTTGGGTGTTGGTACAGAATCGGTGGACTACATCAAGCAGTCGCTGCCTAGTGCTTTTGTGTACGCGGTGCGCGATGGCGCACAGGCAATTGTTGGATCAGTACAAGCACTGCCAAAAATCTTCAATCCAGCAAACGCAATCAACAGCGTTCGCGACGCTTCTGCAGACCCAACAACCCGACCAAGCACGGTGGTTGGGGCAAGTCAGGTTGGAGGAGAAGCGGGCAAACGCGATGGCTTGAAAGGCGTGCTCATCATGCTTGCCTACGTCAACGTATTCGTTGGTGTATTCAACATGTTTCCGTCGCTGCCATTTGATGGCGGTCATGCGGCCGTTGCCACATATGAGCGATTGCGTAGTCGCAAGGGCGTGCGGTATCGGGCAGATTTTGGCAAGATGATTCCGCTCGCAACGGCAGTTGTTGCACTGCTGATCTTGATTACTTTTGCAGGCTTGTATCTAGACATCACACAGCCCTTCGGGTAGTGGCACACTGGTAGGCATGAGTTTCGAGCGCCGCCAGACGAAGCAGATTCACGTAGGCAAGGTGCCAGTTGGTGGTGGGGCTCCAATCAGCGTCCAGTCCATGACCATCACAAAAACGGCTGATGTTGAAGGAACTCTCCAGCAGATCTACGCACTCGCTGCAGCAGGATGCGACATTGTTCGTTGCACATGTAACGAGATAGAAGCCGCCGAAGGACTTGCTCAAATCGTCCCACGCTCACCGGTGCCGATCATCGCCGACATTCATCATCAGTACAAGATGGCTCTCGCCGCTCTTGAAGCAGGCGTTCACGGGTTGCGTCTCAACCCGGGCAACATACGAAAACCAGAGCACATCAAGGCAGTGGCAATGGAAGCGCGAGACCGCAACGTGCCAATTCGTATTGGTGTAAACGGCGGATCACTCGACCCAGCGCTGTATGAAAAGTATGGCGGCCTAACAGCAGAAGCAATGGTTGAGTCTGCGTTGCAAGAAATTGCCTATTTCCAAGAAGTTGATTTTGATCTCATCAAAATTTCAGTAAAAGCTTCAAACGTTCCACTGATGGTGGAGGCGTATCGCCAACTCAGCGCAGTTACCGATTACCCGTTGCACTTAGGAGTTACTGAAGCAGGCCCGCTACCAAACGGACTCATTAAAGCAACTGCTGGAATTTCCACGTTGCTGCTCGAAGGCATTGGCGACACCATTCGGTACAGCCTCACTGCCGATCCGGTGGAGGAAGCACGTGCTGGCCGACAGCTGCTTGAGTCACTCGGCTTGCGTGAGCGCAAAAACGTCGATCTCATTGCATGCCCAAGTTGTGGTCGTGCAGAAATTGATGTGATTGAAGTTGCTAATCGCGCAATGCGTGCATTTGAAGACAAGAAGATTCCGCTGCAAATTGCGGTCATGGGATGCGTTGTCAATGGCCCTGGCGAAGCGCGCGAAGCTGACTTGGGAATTGCTGCGGGCAACAAGCGCGGTCACTTGTTTGTTAAGGGCCGCAACGTTGCAGTAGTTCCTGAATCGGAAATGGTTGAAGCACTCGTGGACTGGGCGACGTTTATCCATGAGCATGGGGCCGAAGCTGCAATTGCCAGAGTGGATACCGCACTTGCCGAGCGCGAGGCTGCAAAAGATCGCAATGCATTGCTTGAAGAAAAAGGCGCCGACGCCAATCATTCGAACGAAAAGATTGTGGAAATTCGCAAAACGATTTCCGACAATTAAATAGTTAGTGGGTTCCCCACGTGCGAAATACGGTCGCATTTCCCGACAGCGTTACAGACTCACCGTTTCGCAATACTGCAGCCTGACCAGATTGAATCGATGTTGCATTGCCCGCAGTGCACACCAAAATTTCGGTGTCGTGAGAGGCGCGCAGGTCATATGTTCCTGAAACGTCAATGCGTTGTGTTCCAAAACGAGCAGTAGCCACAGGGTATTGCCACGTACCGGCACCAGCTGACTCAGCCTCAATGAGTGGCGATGCAATGGCATTCATGTTGGCTACGTGCAAGAACTCGTCAATATTCACGTTCTTTTGAGTAAATGCTGCGCGCACAACATTGTCGGAGGAAGCCATAACTTCGAACCCAGTTCCACCCAAATACGCGTGCACGTTTCCGGCTCCGAGGTACAGCGCTTGACCAGGGTTTAAGCGCACGTGATGCATGAGCAGTGCTACAAGAATTCCACCATTGCCTGGGTACATGGTGGCCAATCGACCAGCCCATGCAGGCAT
>CAITUB010000171.1 GCA_903895515.1 uncultured Acidimicrobium sp.
CATTGGCGCTTTCATTGGCACAGTAACCGGGTTCTCTGCAGTACCAGAAACAAAAACTTTGGTATCGGCAAATGACGGAATGAACTTGCTGACTGCATCAGTGAGTTGCAATTTTCCATCTTCAATCAACATCATGATCGCGACGGATGTGATCGGCTTTGTCATTGAGAAAATGCGATAGATCGTGTCTTGCTCAATTGGTGATTTTGCTTCGGCGTCTCGCATGCCGTACGTGCTGTTGTACACAATTTGCCCGTAACGAGCAACCGCAACGTGATAGCCAGACAAACGACCGTCATTTACATAATCCTTGAAGTACGAATCGATAAGCGCAAGTCGCTCAGCGCTCATGCCTACTTCTTGTGGATCAATCGTTACTTTAAGTTCGCTCATGACACTATGCCCTTCAACCAGTTGCGTAATTCAGTTCCTACATCCGAGCGCTTCAGCGTCAGCTCAACAACAGTCTGCAACCAACCCATCGGCGTTCCCGTGTCGTGCCGCTCAATATCGCTTACTACCCCATCAACAGTTCGCGCATGTGCGCCAATCAACAGCGCATCGGTTAACTGAATCTCTCCGCCAGGTGCTGGTGCAAGCGTTTCCAGAATGTCAAACATGTCAGGTGCAAGTACATAGCGACCAATGATGATGATGTCGCTTGGCGCGTCTTCCACTTTTGGTTTCTCGACAACACCAGTAATGGTGACTTCGCCATGTGCACCTGTCGTTCCCGTAGTGGTAATCACGCCATACGCACTGACTTCATCTTTTGGCACGCGCTTCAATCCAACAACGGTCTTACCGGTTGCGTTGTGCATCTGCGCCATCTGCAACAGCAATGATGAGTCGCCCATAATTTCGTCTGGCAGCAACAATGCAAACGCTTCATCTCCAACTGCTTTGCGCGCACACGACACCGCATGACCAAGGCCGCGAGGTTTGTCTTGGTAGGCAATGCTTACGCGAACATCAGATCCGATGCGAGCCAATCTGTCTGCCAACTCGGTGCGTCCACTTTTGCGAACTCGTTCAACCGTGTCGGGCGAAGGCTTCAGATACTCCTCGATGCCCGGCTTGGCCACATTCGACACCACCACAATGTGTTCAACGCCTGCGCTAATTGCCTCGTCCATCACCAGTTGCAAAGCCGGCGTGTCAAAAATGGGCATGAGCTCCTTGGGCACCGCTTTGGTGGCTGGAAGGAATCTGGTGCCTAGTCCAGCGGCGGGAATCACAGCGGTGCGCATAGCCATACCTGCATCCTAGAATTACTGGTCTTATGCCAACGTATGTCTACAAATTCATTGACTCTGGCGAGACCATTGAAGTGCAGCAGGCATTCTCGGATGACCCACTCACCGAAATCGCCCACCCAACTGATGGCGTGGTTAAACCAGTGAAAAAGGTGTTTACGCCTGTTGGTGTGTCGTTCAAGGGTGGTGGCTTCTACAAGACCGACTCCGGATCTTCATCGAAGTCGTCCAGCAGTTCTGCAACTCCAAGTACAACGCCTGCTGCCCCTGCAGCACCGGCTGCTCCTTCAACACCTTCAGCCGACTAAGGCTTCCCGTCGCCGCAATCGGCGAACACATCGGTGCATGAAAGATCTTCTGAATCGATTGCAACCAATTCTCCGTTTCGCTGAACGTGTTCATCGAGAGTTATGCCGCAATCGCCAAAGACAAATTGCAGTGATTTCTGGGCTGGCAGTAATCGCAGCGCTCGTGTATGCGCTGTCGGTTTCTCAACTGCATCAGCAGCGAGATGCATTCGGTAATTACGTACTGGTGCACATTGCATCCACAAACATTTCGGCTGGTCAAACAGTCACGCAGCAGAACACTGAAACGTTCACCATGCCCACACAGTTTGTTCTTCCATCAACTCGCACTTCCCTTCCACTATCGCTCACAGCAACAAGCGACATCGGCAAAGGCGACATCATCAGTTTGCAAAACACTGCTGCAGCTGGCGAAGGCGCTTCAGTTCCTTCCGGCATGCGAGCGGTCTCCATAGTGCCTCGCGTTGCTATGCCCGCACTTGCGCCAGGCACGTTTGTTGACATCATCGCGAATGGGCAAATTATTGCAGCGCACGGAATTGTGTTGTCATCGCTAAACGACAATGTTGGCGTAGTTGTTGCGGTATCCGAATTGTCGGCACCAGCAGTTGCTAGCGCGGCGGCTATTGGAGAAGCCGCACTAGTGATTTCTAATTAGCGAAACGACGTTGCCAGCAACGCAAGCACACTGAACCCAGCAACGAAGCGATACATCACGAATGGCGTGAAACTTCGCGAACGAAGCAAGCGAATCATTCCCCACATCGCTATCCAGCCAGAAATTCCTGCGGCAATAATTCCGACGATCATTGGGGTGAGCAACCCATCTGGAATTCCGTCTTTGGCCAGCTTTGCCAGTTTGAGCAATACTGCGCCGCCAATAACCGGCACACTCATCAAGAAACTCACGCGCGCTGCAGCATCACGCGAAAAACCAAACTTGCGTGCAGCGGTAATGGTGATTCCCGATCGAGAGGTTCCAGGGTTCAGCGCAATTACTTGTGCAGCACCTATAAGCAGCGCATCTCGAGTAGAAAAAGTGTCCACATCGCGTGTTCCTACTTGCCTATCGGCCCAAATCAATATGGCGCCAAATACCATCAGCGAAATAGCAACCATTGCTGGAGTACCGAGTTTTTCGGTAATCCATTCCTCGGCGATTGCGCCTGCAATTCCAGCCGGAACAGCAGACAACACAAACATCCACGCGCGACGACCAACTGTTTTGTTTGCCTTTTTAGGCGTAACGACAACCTTTATCCCTTCACGCACATACGGAACCAAATCTGCTCGCAGGTAAAACAGCACTGCAATCAATGTTCCTAAGTGGAGCGACGTATCAAATGCTTTTTGAATTGCAATGTCGTTGAAGTCGTTCCATCCAAATAGCCACGGAGCAAGAATGAGGTGCCCGCTCGAGGAAATTGGTAAGAACTCGGTGAGCCCCTGAACAAGTCCAAGCACGATTGCATGAAATATTGACATGCCTCATGCTTACACCAGATTTATGGGTGCTTAGGGTTATCGTTGCATATCCGCAACAAGGAGCCACTCGCCATGGAACTCGAAATTGAACTTACCGAGAACCTCATTGCTCCAAGCCTTACTACCCAGCCAAATGGCCTCCTTCGGCTCAGTTTCCACTGGCACGACAAAATTGAGCAGGTATTGGAGGCTGTCAGCCACCCATTACGCGAGGCTGCTCATGACGGATTCCTTGAACTGTGGTCATGCGACGAATCATCTCGCAGTTTCGAACAAGTAAACGAAATGACCGTACTCATTCGCTCTAAGCAGCGCGATTAGTCAAACTGAATGCCGAGTGCGGTGAGCACTTCTAACGGCGAAGCATGCAGGCCAGTGCACAACTTGGGAAGCAAATCGATTGATGGACGTGTTTCGAATGCGAAATAGCGATACAGATTTCCACGATTTAGATCGCATGCTTCGGCAACAGCCTGAAGACTAGAAAATTCGAGTTCATCCATTTTTTTGTACAGCCAGTCAAGACCGACAACTTTGGTACTTTTTGGCATTTCACTAAAATAGCAAATCGGTGAGCGGGGTTATGTACCACTCATAGTCACGTCCCGAATTACCAGCGACATGCCGTGTGCTCGGGATGGCAGCCAGTCGACGTCTCCGCCAATAGCCACAATGTCAAGCAGCATGCGTTGCAATGTGCTGGCAATGGTGAATTCGCGTACTGGTGCACCAATGGTTCCATTGCTAATCAGCATTCCGGAAGCACCTGTTGAAAAGTCTCCAGAAACAGGGTTAACCCCGCTGTGCAGACCCGACACCATCTGAATGAGCACACCGTCATCAACGCTGGCAATCAGCTCTTCTTGAGTGTGAGTTCCTGGCACTAATTGCATAGCCAGGCAACCAACTCCGGGTGAACCAGCAAACCCGCCACGCGTGGCATTGCCCGTGCTGACGGTATTCATGCGTCGAGCGCTGTACGAAGAATGCACGAACTTTTTCAGCACACCGTTTTCAATTAACACATTGCGACGTGCAGCAAGACCTTCGCCATCAATGTCGGTTGCGGTGTAAGCCAGCGGGTTTGTCGGGTCGTCCACCAACGTGAAACGTGGGTCTGCAACCTGGTCGCCCATTCGCTCAGCAAAAAAGCTTCTGCCCTTCGCGACGTTTTCGCCATTCAATGTGCTGGACAAAATACTGATGAATTGCGAAGTGACATACGGGTCAAGAATCACCGTGGTGCGTTTGCTTGGAGGCTTGATCGCACCGAGCAAACGTGTTGCGCGCTCTGCCGCTTCACGCGCCGCCTTTTGCAAATTGAATTCTTTTGGCGAGTCTCCAACCGAAAATCCGAAACCCGTTTGTGTTTCTTCCTCGTCATCGGCAAGCGTGCTCACCGATACGTAGCACGAGTTACCCCGACCGCTTTCACGAATGCCTGTGGTGGTTGCAACAGCAACTTCGCCCCACCCATCGTCGTAGTTGGCTTCGTCTACACGTACTCGCTCGTCCATACCGAGCGTGAGTTTTTCAAGCTCTTTGGTGAGTGCAATTTTCTGGTCGGTTGGGTAACCGGCAAGTTCTTCGTCCCAAAACTTTTGAGGAATTTGTGCAACACCGTCGGGAATGGCAAGGCCTGCAAATTCATCTGGGGTTCCAAAACTGACGTTGTCACGAGCATCGGCAAGTACCTCGGCGATAGCCGCTGGGTCCAGTGTTCCCGCGTAAGCAAAACCAGTTCGGCCATCCTTGATTACGCGAATGCCAACACCTTCACTTTGCGCAGATGCGAAGTGTTCAAGTTCGCCTTCATAGATTCGAATGGCAGTCTCGCCACCGCGGCTGACATAGGCCTCAATTTGTTCGCCTGTTCCGGCTTGTGCAACGACGCGATCTGCAATTGCTTGCAGATCATCAACTGTTGTGCTCATGCTGCGGTTCCACCAATGGTCATGGACTTCACACGAAGTGTTGGGCAACCATCACCAACTGGCACGCCTTGACCGTCTTTGCCACACGTTCCTGGGCCACCCATTGCAAAGTCGTTGCCCATGAGGTCAATGTCTTTCAACACTTGCGGGCCGTTGCCAATGAGGTTTCCTTCTCGCAATGGCTCTGTGATCTCACCATTTTCGATGAGGTACGCCTCAACCATGCCGAAGACGAAGTCTCCGCTTGCGGTGTCTACTTGACCACCACCGAGTTTCGCAATGTACACACCATGGTCGGTTGCACGAATGATGTCGTCTGGATTTTCCGAACCGTTCGTTACAAACGTGTTGGTCATGCGCACCATTGGCAAGTCGGCATAACTCTGACGACGACCATTGCCGCTTTGCTTGCGACCTTCTTTGCGTGCGCGAATGTAGTCCCACATGTAGTCGGTCAATACTCCGTTTTCAATGAGCGTGTTCTTTTGCGAAGCGTGACCTTCATCGTCAACGCCAATTGCGCCCCACTCGCCCGCCATCGTTCCATCGTCAATCACGGTGACAAGCGGCGAGGCAACAAGTTCGCCCATCTTTCCGCGATACACACTTGATCCCTTACCAACAAGGTCGGCTTCAAGTCCATGTCCGCACGCTTCGTGGAATAACACTCCGCCTGAACCCTGTTTGATCACCACTTGCATTGCACCCGATGGTGCTGGACGCGCTTGCAACTTGGTGATGGCTTGTTGCGCCGCGCGAATTGCAAGTTCTTCCACATCGTTTTCGTCGAAGATTTCAAAACCAATGGTGTGACCAAGCGAGTTGTAACCCGTTTGCATTCCTGCGTCACCATTTGCAATCACGCTCACACGCATCAGCGTGCGCACCTGCTCGTCTGCACTAAAAATTCCGTCAGAGTTTGCAATGAGAATTTGCTTGATCGAGTCGCCGTAACCGGCAGAGACTTGAACAATTGCGCCATGCACTCCTCGCGCAGCAATATCGGCGCGTTGCAACAGTTCTACTTTGCGAGCCTTTGCCACGGTGTCGGGAAACTGCACAATGGTGTTCACCGGATGACGAAATACCGGTTGCAATGCAATGGTGTGCACGCCGCCATCGCCTTGCTTGGCTGCAGCTGCTGCTGCCTCGGCCGCTGCTAACAAACCGCGCTCCGAAAGATCTGAAGTGTGGGCAAAACCGGTGGTGTCGCCGGCGATGACACGGATGCCCGCCCCACGATCTCGACCACTCGTTACCTGCTCTACTTTTCCATCATCCAAGCCCGCCGAAGTTGACCGCTTGTCCTCTACGTAGATTTCAGAAAATTCGGCGCCAGTACTTCTGCCTTTGGCGAGAACCCGGGCAATGACATCTGGCTCAATAAGTGGCGAATCGGTACGTGGCGACATGTGGCAATCCTACCGAAGGCAGTCACGTGAAGGCTTGGCGTGCTGATACAAGGCGTACGATTTACGGAGTGAACGGCGTCGCAGAACCATCAATGAGCATCGCATTGCCACGCCACCACAAGACATTGTGGTGGAAAGAAGTATTAATCATCACCAGCTTCTACACGGTGTACACGCTCATTCGAAACCGATTTGGGTCTGCCTTCGTCAACGGAGAAGACCAACCGGTTCATGCATTTACGAACGCAATGCGCGTCATTCGATTCGAGCGATTCATCGGTTTGTATCACGAAGAATCAATTCAAGACTTTTTCTTACCGCATACGACGTTCATCAAAATTCTCAACACGTATTACGGCACAGCGCATTTCTATGTCACGCTCACGATTTTTATTTTGCTTTTCAAACGAAGACCTGATGTCTTTGGGCAATGGCGCAACACCCTTGCCGCAATGACCGGACTAGCAATCATTGGTTTTGTACTCTTTCCACTGATGCCACCACGCCTTCTTGATGCTCCGTGCCCGTCTCAAGGTGAAGGTTTCGGAGGTGTGTGCATTGACAGTCCGCTCCGCAATTACAACGGTGCAACCAACTTTGGATTCATTGACACCGTTGAAGAATTCGGAGGTCCTCTGTCGTTTAACCATGGTGCTGCTGCAAAAATCTCTAATCAATATGCGGCTATGCCATCACTGCATATTGGATGGTCAACGTGGTGCGTGTTTGCAATGTGGCCACTGGCAAAGAGACGTTGGGCACGTTTTGCGTTATTTCTGTACCCCGCTACAACTTTGCTGTGCATTGTGGTAACTGCCAATCATTATTGGATTGATGGAATTGGCGGATTGGTCGTGTTCGCAGTCGGTTATGTAATTGGTACCTGGCTGCATAACTGGAACCACCGCCGTTTAGATGCCCGCATGGCTTCTCACCCTGCGCTCTAGCGGGGGTAGCGTTTAGCGTCATGGCTCTCGCAGATATTCGCCAACCCAGTGATCTGCGCCCACTTTCTCTTCCTCAACTCGAAGACCTCGCTGCCGAAATCCGTGAATTTGTGGTCAGTGCAGTTTCGGAAACCGGCGGACACTTAGGTTCAAACCTTGGAGCAGTTGAACTCACGCTTGCACTGCACCGCGTGTTTGATTCTCCGCGTGACGCAATTCTGTGGGACACCGGGCATCAGGCATACATTCACAAACTCGTTACCGGTAGACGCGCTGGGTTCAGCAAGCTACGTCAAGCCGACGGAATTTCCGGATACCCGAGTCGCGAAGAAAGCATTCACGACTTCATTGAAAACAGTCATGCCAGCACGGTGCTCAGTTACGCATACGGACTTGCCGTTGCTCGTGACGCTGGCCAAACGCCAGACCGTCGACACATAGTCGCGGTAATTGGCGACGGCTCCATGACCGGCGGCATGGCATACGAGGCCCTAAACAATCTTGGACACAGCGGAAAGCGCGTCATCATTGTGCTGAACGACAATGGCCGCAGTTATGCGCCAACAGTGTCAAACCTCAGTCAAGGCGCGCTCTCTAACATCCTCACCGACATTCGTTTGAACCCTGTATACGTTCGCCGCCAACGCAAGATCGAAAAATTCCTGAGAGGTCTACCCCTTGTTGGTTCACAAGCCGAACGAGGAATGGACGCATTCAAAGCTGGTGTTCGCGAATTCTTGCAACCTCCCGCATTTTTTGAAGCACTCGGAGTTCGTTACGTCGGCCCAATTGACGGCCACGACATGGAAGCACTTGAACATGCCTTCAATGCTGCTCAACAGCGGGCTGAAGAAGGCCCAGTTGCCATTCATGTGATTACGCAAAAGGGTCGTGGCTATTCACCTGCAGAAGACGACGACGAAAAGCATTTGCATGATGCGCCGGTGTTCAACCCTGCAACCGGTCCATCAAAGTCGGTACCAACCGGATACACCGAGGCATTTGCCGACTCCATTGTGCAACTCGCCAAGAACGATCCGCGCATCGTTGCAATCACCGCAGCCATGCCTGGACCAACCGGTCTCATTCAGTTCCAAGAACAATTCCCCGATCGTTTCTTCGACGTTGGCATTGCCGAGCAACACGCAGTAACTGCTGCAGCGGGAATGGCAATGGGTGGCATGCGCCCAGTTGTTGCGTTGTATTCAACATTTTTGAATCGAGCATGGGACCAAGTGGTGTACGACGTTGCATTGCATCGCCTGCCAGTTATTTTCTGTCTCGACCGCGCTGGCATTACTGGCGACGACGGCCCAAGTCATCACGGCATTTACGACATGGCGTTGCTCTCAAAAGTTCCAGGCATGCGCGTGCTCGCACCATCAAGTACGCAAGAAGTTGAACAAATGCTGAAGGACGCAATCGTGTTGGCAAACGAAGGCCCCGTGGTGATTCGATATCCAAAGGGAGTTGCCCGCACTGTTGATGCAGCAGATATTGGTTCAGGTCTCGCCGCTCGCAAGTTGCTGACTGATGAATCAAACACGGTGTGCATTTTGGCAATTGGCAAAATGGTTGGAGCATCACTCGACGCTGCTGCCCTACTTGCAGCAAAGGGAATTATGGCAACCGTGTGGGACGTGCGCTCCTGTGCACCACTTGATCAGTTAATGATCGACAATGCTGCTGCACACCAAGTTGTGGTCACCGTCGAAGACGGAATCCGCGAAGGTGGAATTGGCATGACTATTGAAGATTTGGTCTCTCATGCACATGACGCGCAACGTCCAAGTATTGAAGTGCTTGGCATTCCGAAGCAATTCATTCCACAAGCAAAACCAGACGCTATTTTGTCACGCCTTGGACTGAACGCCGAAGGCATCGCCGCAACGGTGCAACGACTTGTCAACAGATAAGCATTATCTAGAAACGGCACTGCAGGCCGCTAACGCCGCAGACGAAGTGAGCCTTGCCGGGTTTACCAACCGAGTGTTCACCGTTTCGCGCAAGGCCGATAACAGTGAGGTCACCGAAATCGACCGCAATACCGAAACGGCAATCTCATCGGTGCTGCGTAGCGCTTTCCCCGACTTTGGCATCTACGGCGAAGAGCACGGAATAAGCGGCCCAACCAATGCCGAGTACCTGTGGGTTATCGATCCAATTGACGGCACCACCAATTTCGTTCGCGGTGTTCCTGTGTGGGGTTCACTCATTGCACTCGTACACAACGATGTTCCGGTTCTTGGCGTGGTGTCTGCACCCGCACTGGGCATGCGTTGGTGGGCATCAGTTGGCAATGGCGCTTATTTCAACGGAACACGTATATACGTATCCACAGTGAATGAACTCTCTGCCGCACACGTGAGCACAACGTCAAATGCGGGTTGGGAACAAGTTGGTGGCTTACCCGCGTTACAGCAGCTGCAAGTTGATGCATTGCGCTCGCGAGGGTTTGGCGATTTCTGGCAACACATGTTGGTTGCGCAAGGCGCCATTGACTTTGCCATTGATGCAATTGGTCTGGCGCCATACGACAACGCAGCCATTTACCCCATTGTCCAGGAAGCCGGCGGAACCATTACCGATCGATTTGGCAATGCGGACTGGCGCGCCAACTCAATGGTGAGCAGTAACCAGCTTCTTCACCATCTAGTGATCGATCGGTTACCTTCATAACGTGACCATCGCACATAACGAATTTGCTGCTTTATGGCAGTTAGATAAGTCGATCGCATATCTCAATCATGGCTCGTATGGTGCTGTGCCTGTTTCTGTGCAGAAGATTCAGAATGCATTTATTGACCGCGCGAACAGCAACCCAAACCATTGGTTCCGCTACGAACTTCCGCAGTTAATGATCGAAACGCGACACATTGTCG
>CAITUB010000172.1 GCA_903895515.1 uncultured Acidimicrobium sp.
AAAACCAAAATTGGAATTAACGACAAGCACCACATGAATATGGACCACTCATCATGGGAAGGTTTCAAAGTTGACGGCAAGGTAGACACCGTGTTGTCGCGTGGAATGGTTGTTGTCGAAAAAGACACCTTCACCGGCAAGAAAGGTCACGGCAAGTTCATTAAGCGTGACCTGTGCCAGTACCTCAATTAATTCAGTAACCCCTCTAACAAAAAACAATCAGGAGAGACATGCAACGCATTAGCCATTGGGTCAACAACAAGGTTGTAGCCGGAACATCAGGAAACGTTGGCAAGGTATACAACCCAGCCACAGGAGAAGTGCAGGCTGAAGTAGACCTTGCATCAGTTGCCGAAGTTGATGCAGTTGTTGCCAATGCAAAGGAAGCATTCGTTACCTGGCGTGCAACCAACTTGTCGCGCCGTGCAGAAATTATGTTCCGTATGCGCGAACTCATTGACGCAAACCGTAAAGAACTTGCCAACGTCGTTTCGCTAGAGCACGGAAAAGTGCCAAGCGATGCAATGGGTGAAATTGCTCGTGGACTTGAAAACATTGAGTTTGCTTGCGGTATTCCAGCCATGTTGAAGGGTGGATACTCCGAGCAGGCTTCGGGCGGCGTTGATGTGTATTCAATTCGTCAGCCACTGGGTGTAGTTGCAGGTATTACTCCGTTCAACTTCCCAGCCATGGTTCCAATGTGGATGTTTGCAAACGCCATCATGTGCGGAAACACCTTCATCTTGAAGCCATCGGAAAAAGATCCATCGGCAGCAATGTTCGTTGCAGACTTGTTGCGTCAAGCTGGCTTGCCAGATGGCGTGTTCAGCGTGTTACACGGTGACAAAGTTTCGGTAGATCGTTTGCTCGAACACAAAGACGTTCAGTCAATTTCGTTTGTTGGATCAACACCAATCGCGAAATATGTGTACGAAACAGGAACCAAGAATGGCAAGCGCGTTCAGGCACTTGGTGGCGCAAAGAACCACATGTTGGTGCTTCCAGACGCAGACCTCGACATGGCAGCAGATGCTGCTGTTTCGGCAGCGTATGGTTCAGCAGGCGAGCGTTGCATGGCAATTTCGGTTGTACTTGCAGTTGACTCAATCGCCGATGCACTCGTTGACAAACTGAAGTCACGCATTCCAAACATCAAAGTTGGACCAGGAACTGATCCAGTAGCCGAGATGGGACCGCTCATCAGCCGCGAACACCGCGACAAGGTTGCAAGCTTTGTAACGAATGCAAATGCCGAAGGTGCAAAAGTTGTTGTTGACGGAACCGACAAAGCAAAAGATGCAGGTTTCTTCTTGAACCCAAGCCTTATCGACAACGTGAAGCCAGGAATGAAGTGCTACGACGAAGAAATCTTCGGACCAGTTCTTACTGTGATGCGCGTGAAGAGCTACCAAGAGGGTCTCGACACCATTAATAACAACCAGTTCGGTAACGGCACAGCGATCTTCACCCGTGATGGTGGCGTTGCTCGCCAATTCCAGTTCGAC
>CAITUB010000173.1 GCA_903895515.1 uncultured Acidimicrobium sp.
AACTACCCATTGTGACGGTTTGTTGTTTGCCGTTTTTGTCGAGCACCTGCAACCCAAGTGCTTCTGCATACTTTGGTCCAAGTTGAAACACGTGGCCAATTTCAATTCCGCGCTTAATGGTGAGCGCAGATCGACACGATGGGCAGGTGTCGTCATCGCGAATTTCAGCAACGTCCAGTGTTCCATCGGCAGTGAAGTCACGACCGTTCACCAAATTCATGACGTGCTTGCCACGGCTGTCGGCGCCGGTAATCCAAGCGCTTCCCAAAGCAATTCGTGGGTCGAGCATGTACCGAATACCCGATGCATTGTTCGTGCCAAGCACTCCAGGTCCGATGTAGCCCTTCACCAATGCGCTGTTCGCTGCGAAATGCGATTCGTCAAAGGCTTCAACTTCGGCTGGTGACACTTGTGCTTCAAGTCGCTTCAGGTCTACTTCGCGATCGCCAGGGACGCCGATTGCCAATGCTTCCACGCGACCGTCTGGGTGACGCAAATTGACCACAACATTCTTCAATGTGTCGGCTGCATTCCATTGACGATCAGCGAGTTGTAAGTCTTCGCGTGCATTAAACAAATCAACAAGTGTTTGAATCGTTGGTGTGTCGGGCGTGTCGACCACCTTCGCGGCAGGTACTGACGTTGCATCAATTGTGTCGGCAACTCCTACGCGCACTGCTTCGGTATTGGCCGAATAGTTGCACGCAGTGCATTGCACGAATGTGTCTTCACCGATGTCGCATGGAAACAAGAACTCTTCAGAAGCCGAGCCGCCCATTGCGCCAGACATTGCAGACACAATGGCAAATGGCAATCCAAGGCGTTCGAAAATTCGAATGTACGCATTGCGGTGCGCGTCGTAACTGCGCTGCAAACCTTCTTGGTCAAGATCGAAAGAGTACGAGTCCTTCATGGAGAACTCTCGACCACGCAACAAGCCACCGCGCGGGCGTGCTTCGTCACGGAACTTGTTCTGAATTTGGTACAACCACACCGGTAAATCTTTGTAACTGGAGTACAAGTCCTTCACAAGCAACGTGAACATTTCTTCGTGTGTTGGGCCTAGTAGAAAGTCAACTTTGCGTCGGTCTTGTAAGCGAAACAGATTGTCGCCGTAATCAGTCCAGCGGCCCGTCACTTCGTACGGCTCCTTTGGCAACATGGCGGGGAAGTTCACTTCTTGTGCGCCGATGGCGTCCATCTCTTCGCGAATAACGCGGGCAACGTTTTGGAATACTCGAAAGCCAAGTGGGAGCCATGTGTACCCGCCAGGGGCTGCGCGACGGATGTATCCAGCGCGAACCAACAGGCGGTGACTTGGTACTTCGGCGTCTGCCGGATTGTCCCGCAAGGTGCGTACGAACAGGGTTGAGAGCCGTTGGACCACGTGCGAACCTTAGTTTACGGGGCTATAATTTTTGATGTCCTTTGAAAGTCAGTGACTGGAAGGCGTGGGTTTCGACCCACGCCCTTTGTTTTTTCTAAGGACGGTTTAGGCAGCGGTTTTGCCAACCTTGATGGAAATCGGGGGAGCGAAACCCTTGAGAGTAGGGAGAGGAGGTTGAACATGTCGATTACCCGTGGGAGCGCTCAGTCGAGCCCTGTTATCAATCGTGTCACCTCCCTCATCAACCCCATCGTCAAAGACCTTGGTCTCGATTTGTACGACATCGAGTATTCGGGTGGAATCTTGCGCGTCGTTGTAGACACGCAGCCAGGCGGCCCAGAAGGTGTCAGCCTCGACAACATCGCTCTCATTACGCGCTTGGTTTCGCGCGAGTTTGATCACAGCGATCCAATTCCTGGTCGCTACACACTTGAGGTATCAAGCCCTGGTCTCGAACGCACATTGCGCGAACCGCGCCACTTCCAGCGCGAAGTTGGTAAGTCCGTAGCCGTGCGTTTGGAGTCGCCACTGAATGGCGAACGTCGTGTGCAAGGCGATCTCATCGCTGCAACCGATGAAGCAATCACCGTTCGCTTGGCCGATAAAGAAATGACGGAAGTCAACATTCCGTTTTCCATCATTGATCGCGCGAAAACAGTTTTTAATTGGGGTCCGGCACCAAAGCCTGGCTCGAAGAAATCGAAAGAAGACGGAGGCAATGCATCATGAGCAATCTTGATATGACAGAAGCAATTCGCATGCTCGCTGGAGATCGTGGTATCTCCGTTGACTCGCTGTTGCAAGTGTTGGTAGAGGCTCTTGCTACGGCGTACAAGAAGCGTCCTGGCGCAGCAGAAGAAGTCATCGTGGGTATCAACCCAGAAAACATGGACATTACGTTCACGGCATACGACGTAGACGACGATGGCAACTGGATCAACGAGCGCGACGACACGCCAAACAAGTCCGACCTCGGTCGCATTGCGGCGCAAACGTTCCGTCAAGTAATGAGCCAGCGCATTCGTGAAGTTGAACGCGATCGTAAGTTCGAAGAGTACGCAAACCGCGAAGGCGACATTGTGTCCGGCATCGTGCAAAAGACCGATACCAAGTACACCCTGCTCGACCTTGGCCGCGTAGAAGCATTGTTGCCACAAGCCGAGCAAGTGCAAGGCGAAGTGCGCGAACCAAATGCGCGTCTCAAGGCCTACATCGTGGAAGTTCGCAAGACGCCAAAGGGCCCACAGATTGTGGTCAGTCGCACGCACCCTGGTTTGATCAAGCGTTTGTTCGAGCTTGAAGTGCCAGAAATCGCTGATGGCGTTGTTGAAATCAAGGCTTGCTCACGCGAACCGGGTCAGCGCACCAAGATTGCCGTGTGGTCAAACGATCACAACGTGGACCCAGTGGGTGCATGTGTTGGTGCTCGCGGTGGACGCGTGCGCATGGTGGTTACCGAATTGCGCGGTGAAAAAGTTGACATCATTCCGTTTAGCGAAGATGTTCGTGACTTCATTGCAAAAGCAATGTCACCTGCAAAGGTCACAGAAGTTCGCCTCAGTCCAGACGGCACGCAAGCAGACGTCATCGTTCCTGACTTCCAGTTGTCATTAGCAATTGGCAAGATGGGCGTGAACGCAAACTTGGCTGCACGTCTTACCGGTGTGCGCCTCGACGTGAAAAGCGAAACGCAAGCCGCAGAAGAAGGTGGCGGCGGTTCATATGTTCCAACGTCAACTGAAGCTCCAGCTCCTGCCGCCGATTACGCAGAAGGTGAATGGGTGACAAATCCAGACACGGGTGCCATGGAATGGCATGCAGCAGATGGTTCGGTTGTAAGCCAAGAACAATGGGCTACAGACGCAGGTTCAACTTCAACAAACGAAACTGAGGCGTAGTACTTGGCAAAGATTATGCGCGTTCATGAGCTCGCTAAAGAGCTCGGCATGTCAAATCAAGAGACTCTTGATTTGTGCGGCAAGTTAGGTGTTGGCGTCAAGACGCAATCATCAACCATCATCGATCAACAAGCCGACCGCGTTCGTGCACGTGCTGAACGTGATGGTTTGAAGCGCGATGTTCAACCTGAAGAGCCGAAGCCAGTTAAAAAGGCCGCGAAGAAAGCTGCACCAAAAGCAACCACCGAAGAAGGTGGCGACGCTAAGCCAGTGAAGAAGGCTGCGAAAAAAGCAGTTGCCAAGAAAGCTCCTGCGAAAAAAGCAGCAGCAAAAAAGACTGAAGCAACTGAAGAAGTTGTTGTTGAGACTTCGGTTGTTGCAACACCAGCACCAATTGTTGAGTCACACGCTGCACCAATTACATCTGCTCGACCTGTAACAAAGTCTGCGCCAATCACTTCGGCGCGTCCTGTTGCCAAAGCAGCGCCAGTTGCATCACCGACGCCAGTAGTTGCGCCTGCACCTACGAAGCCAACTGAAGTTGCACCTGATGTTGCACAAACTCCTGCGGCAGAAGTTGCGCCTGCTCCGGCAGCAGCGCCTGCTGCGCCGACAGCTCCACAACCACCTCGAATGGGTCCATCTGGTCGTCCAATTCCGCCTCCTCCAGGTAGTGGTCGTCCAATTCCGCCACCTCCTGGTCGTCCAGGTGGAGCGCCGGGTGCTGGTCGTCCGCCAATGGGTGGTCGTCCTGCTGGCCCAGGTGCTGGTGCTCGAACCGGTCGTATTCCTGCAAGTGCACTTGGTCGTGGTCCAGTAGGAACCGGTGGACCAATGCGTCCATCTGGTCCTGGCACGCGTGGACCTGGTGGTCCTGGCGCTGGTCGTCCAAGTGGTCCGGGTGCTGGTCGCCCAGGTGGCGGACCAGGTCGTCCTGGTGGTCCTGGTGCTGGTCGTCCTGGTGGCGGTTTCGGTGGACCTGGTGCTGGTCGTCCTGGTGGCGGACCTGGTGGTCCTGGTGGTCCCGGTGGCGGTCGTCCTGGCGGCGGTGGTCCTGGTGGTCGCGGTAACGGTCAACGCCGTTCACCAAAGAAGAAGTCACGTGCGCGTCGTCGTCAAGACTTCGATGAAATGTTGCCACAGGCAACCACGTCGTATTCGCAGAGCAACGCACCAGTACCTGAAGGTGTTGTCATTATCGAACGTGGATCATCGGCGCAAGAGTTTGCACCGAAGTTAAATCGCACGTCAGCAGACGTGGTTCGTTATCTCATGGAGCACGGCGAAATGGTTACTGCAACCATGACGCTGGCAGATGAGCAAATGGAATTGTTTGCACTTGAAGTTGGTGCAGAAATTTTGTTGGTCGATCCGGGTCAGCAAGAAGAAATGGAATTGCAAGCGCTGTTCGACGACTCGGATGACGACACTCCAGAACTTCAGCAACCACGATCGCCAATCATCACGGTGATGGGTCACGTTGACCACGGTAAAACCACATTGCTCGACCGCATTCGTTCGGCAAACGTTGTTTCTGGTGAAGCTGGTGGAATCACTCAGCACATCGGTGCATACCAAGTTGAAAAAGATGGCAAGTCCATCACGTTTATTGACACTCCGGGTCACGCTGCGTTCACCAAAATGCGCGCACGCGGTGCACAAGTCACCGACATTGTGGTGTTGATGGTGGCTGCAGACGACGGTGTGATGCCACAAACAATTGAAGCAATTAGCCACGCTCGCGCTGCTGAAGTTCCAATCGTTGTGGCCATCAACAAGATCGACAAAGACAACGCCGATGTTCCTCGTGTTATGGCCCAGTTGGCAGAACACGAACTCACGCCTGAAGCGTGGGGCGGCGAGACCATCGTTGTAGAAATGGCTGCGCAAAGCGGTCTTGGTGTGGATGACTTGCTCGAGCAGCTCAGTGTTGTTTCAGAAATTGGCGAGCTCACTGCTAACCCAACTGGTCGCGCAAAGGGCATTGTGCTCGAAGCACAACTCGACATTGGTCGTGGTCCAGTCGCCACCGTCTTGGTTGACAAGGGAACGCTCAAAGTTGGCGATCCAATCGTTGCCGGCGCTGCGTGGGGCAAAGTACGTGCGCTCATCAACGACAAGGGCCAGCAAATCAAAGAAGCCGGACCGTCAACACCTGTGCAGGTACTTGGTCTCAGTGCAGTACCTGGAGCCGGAGACGAGTTCCGCGCTGCACCAAACGAAAAGACTGCTCGCACTGTTGCCGAATCGCGTGAACAGCGTTATCGCACGTTGAATCAGCGTGGCGATGCTCGCGTTCAGCGTGGTGTGAAGTTGGAAGACATCTTCACCCAAATTCAGGCTGGCGAAGTGGCAACGTTGAATGTCATCGTCAAAGCAGACGTTCATGGTTCGCTCGAAGCAGTTACCGAGAGCTTGCGCAAACTCGAGCGTGATGAAGTACGTGCAGCATTTGTGCACCGTGCTGTTGGTGCAATCACCGAAAACGACATTGCTCTTGCTGCTGCAACGAACGCCACCTTGATTGGTTTCAATGTGCGTCCAGACCGCAAGGTTCGCGATTTGGCTGAGGCTGAAGGCGTAGAGATTCGTACCTACGAAATCATCTACAAACTCATCGAAGACATCGAAAAGGCCATGAAGGGCATGCTCGCACCAGAGTTTGAAGAAGTGGTTACTGGTGAAGCTGAAGTGCGCGAAGTGTTCAAGTCTCCAAAGGTTGGCGCTATCGCAGGTTGCGTGGTTCGCACGGGTGTTATCACTCGTGGATCAAAGGTTCGCTTCTTGCGCGATGGAACAATTATTTGGAAGGGTGCAATTCAATCGTTGCGTCGTTTCAAAGATGACGTACGTGAGGTTCGTGAAGGTTTCGAATGCGGTCTGAGTTTGACTGACTTCCAAGACTTGAAGCAGGGCGACCTCATTGAAACGTTTGAATTGCGCGAACTCGCACGCGACTAACACAACCCATACGACTAAGGTCTAGGCATGGCCGCAGATCTTGAGTTCTATTTCGATCCAGTTTGTCCTTGGGCGTGGATCACATCGCGTTGGGTAACCAATGTTCAACAACTCCGCAATTATGAAGTGTCGTGGAGATTCATCAGTTTGAAGATGATTAATGCTGAACGCGGTTATGCGGGAAACAATGCGTACGAACAGATCCACAATGCAGGTCTTGCCGGGTTGCGTGTTGCCAGCGCGGCACGTGCACAAGGAGGAAATGCAAGTGTTGCAGCGCTATATACCGCGCTCGGTAATGCAATTCATGTTGGTGGTCGCCGCGAAGAATTTGTGAATAACCCACATGCGTTCTTGCTTTCAGTCGTTGCCGAAGCCGGGCTTCCCTCGGAAATTGCAGCGGCTTTTGAGGATTCAACACATGACGAAGTGATTCGCTATGAGACAGAGGCGGCTCTCAGTCGCACGGGCAAAGATGTGGGAACTCCAATTCTCACGTTTAATCCCAAAGCCGCCAATGAGGCCAGTTTGTTCGGCCCAGTTATCTCTAAGGCACCCAAGGGTGAAGAAGCATTGAAACTGTGGGACGCCGTTCAGACCATTGCCGAATCTGGCGTTGCTGAAATCAAGCGATCGCTGCGCGCAGC
>CAITUB010000174.1 GCA_903895515.1 uncultured Acidimicrobium sp.
CATTTATTGACCGCGCGAACAGCAACCCAAACCATTGGTTCCGCTACGAACTTCCGCAGTTAATGATCGAAACGCGACACATTGTCGCGAATTGGTTTGGCGTTGCTCCGGAGCATTTTGCATTCGTACCGAATGCTTCGCAGGGTGTTGTCACTGCAATTCAGTCACTCGTCGACGACGCCACTTCACGAAATCAACGAACACACCTCATAGCTACATCGCTTGGATACGGAGGCGTTTTGCATGGAATGCAACACATAGCCGCTCGTAGTAATGCCACCTATGCCGTTGCCGACGTGGTGTACCCACATGATGTAACCGCAGAAATTATTAGCTCTCGAATTCGTGCAGTGCTTCCAACAAACGGCGAGCCAATCGTTGTTGTTCTCGATCACATCACTTCGGAAACGGGCGTGCTCTTCCCTGTCGATGACATCATTTCAGCAATTCGTTCCACGCACCCACAAGCTAAGTTCGTTATCGATGCTGCGCACTCGGCAGGAATGTTGGAACATCCACTGCCCGCAATCTTTGATGTATGGGTTGGCAACTTGCACAAGTGGCTGTGTGCACCACGGCCAGCTGCTGCACTCATTTGTGGTTCGCCAGAAGTTCGCGCAATCATGAAGCCGCTTGCACCATCGTGGGGCTTCGAAGATGGTTTCCCTACATCCTTTGAATGGCAAGGCACCAGTGACTACTCGGCGTATTTGTCTGTTCCCGCAGCGATTACGTTCCAGGAACAATGGTCATATACACAACGAGACACCCATAATCGTGCAGTTGCTGATGGGGCTGCCGACTTATTGCACAGCGCTTGGGGAACCTCCAATCATCTCGGCAAAACCGTTGAAGCGCCATGGTTGCGCATGGTGCAGCTGCCTGTTGCCGAACCGCTGACAAAACCACAAATTGATGTGATGGTTGAGCGTGCTGGGCTCGAACTCAACACCGAATGCATGTGCATGACCGTTCGCGGAAAGTCCTATGTGAGACTTTCTGCCCACATGTACAACGAAATAGATCAGTACGAAAACTTGATCGGGATTACTCGCCTACTGGCGTAACTTCGCGTTGATTGCGTAGTTGCAGCAACATTCTGCCGGCAATAAAAATCAGCAAAACTGCAAACAAGAAGTTGGAGAGTGCATCATTCATATGCGCTGCTACCCGGCTTCCAGCAATAGCCGTAACAATTCCCGTTGAACTCACAATTGCTGCTGCAAGTAGATCCGTGTTTTTATTACGTAGGTTTTGCAAGGTTCCCGAGAATGCGGTGGGAATGACTACTGCTAGCGAAGTTCCCTTAGCAACTGCGGGTGACACGTGGAAGAAGATCACCAAAATCGGCACGCTCATCAGCCCGCCGCCAATTCCCAACATTCCTGCAAGTGCGCCAACAACAAAACCAATTGCTATCAGCCATGCAGCTGTAGGTGCGTTCAAAATCATTTCACCTGCTGCGTCAATTTTGAAAAACATTCGAACACCAGCGATGACCAGAATGCAAACAAACGCAATAGTTAGCGTGCGCTTAGAAAGCCGTTTCAGCAATTCAGCGCCAACAACTGACCCTGCAACGGAACCAATTGACAGCCACAGCACGACCGGCCAGTCAATGTGATCGTGTGTCCAATACGTGAAGAAACTAGAACACGAAATGAGAAACACTCCGCCCAACGAAGTTCCATGTGCGCGGCGCTGATCCATGCCAAGTGCGAACATCAAACCAGGAACAATGATGATTCCGCCACCAAGGCCAAACATTCCCGATAGCAATCCAGCGCCTACGCCAAACCCCATCAATATCAGCGCGCGCTGTTTTGAAATTTTCACTTGCCTAGTTTGCTAGATGGAGCGTCACGCAACATCATTGAAATATCGAGCACGGCACTGGCATGCACCTTGGCTTCATCCACACTGAGGGTCTTGCCAAGTTCAACCACAAAGGCCATCGAGTTTTTTAACCCATGCTTTTGCCAGGTTGCTGCAACGCCTGTATATGTACCACCAGTAATGCGCTTCATCGGCAGACCAGTTATCGCTCCGTAGCGAGCACGAATTTCACCTTCAAAACCCGCACCCGGCGAAATGATATTTAGGTCTTGGTGATACCACAGGCCGAGTGCCGGCTTAATTTCACGAAAGAAAGCGACGATTGCTTTCGTCTCTGGTTCGGATGCTCGATTTGGCCCGGAGTATTGCCAATATCCAGGTTGACCAATACGCGCCCATCCATAAGGAAAGTTTCTA
>CAITUB010000175.1 GCA_903895515.1 uncultured Acidimicrobium sp.
ATTTTTGTGACCCTGGGACTGCATGCTCTTGCAGCATTGCTTGCGCCGTATCTGGGGTTGTCTTCAACCGACGCGCAAGACTCCACCGCTCTATTGCAAGGCCCATCACTTAATCACTGGTTTGGTACAGATGCTTTGGGTCGTGATGTTCTTAGTCGGTTATTGCATGGCGGTCGACCATCCTTGGTGATTGCGTTTGCCGCAACGGCAATTTCGTGTTTTATTGGCATTGTCATTGGTTCGTTGGCGGCTTTGGCTGGTGGATGGATTGACGACGCACTTTCGCGAGTGGTTGACTTTATGCTCGCTTTACCAACCTTGATACTGCTGTTGTTGATTTCAAGCTTCTTTGGCCAAGATCCACTTGTTTTGAGCTTGGCACTTGGCTTGATGTATGCATCTCCCATTGCTCGAGTGGCGCGCAGTGCAACCCAAACTTTGTTGGCACGCGACTTCGTGCGTGTTGCGCGATTACAAGGTGGAAGTCAAATCAGCATCCTGTTCGGTGAGGTGTTGCCGAATGTTTGGCGAGTGATGTTTACCGAAGTTGCGATGCAGTTCACCTGGATTTTGTTGGCCTTCAGTTCCCTTTCATTTTTAGGATTAGGCGCAAGTCCGCCGACACCCGAATGGGGATTGATGATCGCTGAGTCGCGTTCGTACATGACCCTAAATCCTCTACTAGTAATTGCTCCGATCATGATGCTGGCGTCACTCGTGTTGGCAATTCAAGCATTGGTTGATCACGAGTGAACATGATTACGCCACTTAGGCAATCTCGAGTAGTGGATTTCAGAAATGTGACAGTACGTGTGAAAACCGAAGATTCGTTAACTCGGCCGATCCTTGAAGCAATTGACTTGCAACTTGATCAGGGGGATACGCTCGGCATTGTCGGCGGCTCGGGAAGTGGAAAATCCACTTTGCTGAGACTTGTGGCGGGTGTGCTCGCGCCGGGTTTGGTGCTCGACCAAGGCGAGATCACTACTAACGGCACTAATTTGCTTGACGCATCACCAGCCGAGAGAGAAGCGTTTTATGGAAGTGTTGTTGCGCTAGTTGCACAGTCAATTGGTGAGTCTTTGACGCCACATCTGACAGTTCTCAGTCATTTTCGAGACACCAACTCTGGCGAGATCGCCAACGATCAGGTACTCGAGTCTCTTGCAGAAGTGGGACTTAGTGGTGAAAAGTATCTGCATCGCTACCCACACCAACTTTCTGGTGGTGAACGTCAAAGAGTGCTTCTTGCATTGGCTCTCGTTAGATCACCGCAGTTGTTATTGCTCGACGAGCCGACATCAGCACTTGATGTGAGTATCGGTTCTGAGGTTCTGGCGACGATTAATCGGCTGCAACGCACGCGTGGCTTTGCATTGATATGTGTGAGTCACGATCTTGGAGTCGTCAGCCAGATTTCGAAGCGCATCGCCGTGATGAATCAGGGAAGAATTGTTGAATTCGGACAAACTTCGCAGGTTTTGCGTTCGCCGTCGCATGAATACACAAAAGCACTCGTCGGTTCTATGCCGAAACTTGACCAGAGATACCGTGAAGCAGGTTCGCAGAGCAGCGAAACGGTTCTCATGTGCCGTGGATTGAGCATTGTTCGTGGTCAAAAGACTAAAGCAATTGACTCACTTGATTTAGAAGTCAAGCGTGGTGAAGTCATTGGCATTATCGGCGAGTCGGGTAGCGGTAAGTCGAGTTTGATGTCAGCGATATGCGGTCTTGTGTCGGTAACAAGTGGTTCATTGCAAGATGGCGATGGTTATGACTTGTCAACAGCACTGCAATTGCGTCCGCGCGAAGTTCTATCTTCGATTCAGATGGTTTTTCAAAACCCCGACGACTCACTGAACCCGATGTGCACGGTTGCTCAGTCACTTTCGCGATATACCAAGGCAACAAAAAGTGAAATGTCCTCTGCGTTGCTATCGGTTGGTCTTGATGAACAATTTCTGGCGCGTTATCCTCACGAGATGTCGGGAGGTGAGAAACAACGAACTGCGATCGCTCGGGCTTTGCTTGCCAAGCCAAGACTATTGATTCTTGACGAAGTTACGTCGGCCTTGGATGTGACGGTTCAGGCAGCGGTGATGAAGACGCTCTCAGAACTGCAGCGCAAAGTGAATATTGCGATGATTATTGTTTCGCACGACATCGCATTGGTCGCAAGTTTTGTTGATCGTATTCTTGTTCTGCGCAGTGGCCGACTTATCGAGCAAGGAACGGTTGATGCAGTGATCAACTCTCCTAGCCAGGACTACACACGAAATCTGATTGAAATTTCAGCACACCGAGCAGAGTTCTAAAACCCAAGCTCAGTAAGGGTTTCAAATGCTTGACCGAACACCTGTTCGGGGGTAGGGTCACTACGTCCGCTTAGCCAAGTGGATCCACACATGTGGGTAATAAGCGGGGTCAACCCTGCGACACCCAACATTTAGGGTGCGCAGTCCACAGGAAAACAGAAGCACAGCGAAAGCAGGCAGTTATGGCAAGCAAAGAGAGCAAGCACCACGAAGTAAAGAACAACTCCAAGGAAGGCAGCGAGCGCCTGAAGGCCCTCGACGCAGCACTTGGCCAGATCGACAAGCAGTTCGGTAAGGGCTCCATCATGCGCATGGGCGAAAAAGAGTCAATGCGCATCGCCTCAATCCCTACTGGCGCACTCCCTCTCGACATTGCCCTCGGCGTTGGCGGTTTGCCACGCGGTCGTGTCATCGAAATCTTCGGCCCTGAGTCATCAGGTAAGTCAACGCTTGCAATGCACGTGGTGGCCGAAGCCCAACGCAACGGCGGCATCTGCGCCTACGTCGACGCCGAACACGCGCTCGACCCGGTGTATGCAAGCGCCATTGGTGTCGACTGCGACAACCTGCTTATCTCCCAGCCAGACACGGGTGAGCAGGCATTGGAAATCACCGACATGTTGGTGCGTTCCGGTTCACTCGACGTCATTGTTATCGACTCGGTGGCAGCACTTACGCCACGCGCCGAAATTGAAGGCGAAATGGGCGACAGCCACATGGGCTTGCAAGCTCGACTCATGAGTCAGGCATTGCGCAAGCTGACCGCCAACTTGAACAAGAGCGACACCATCCTCATTTTCATTAACCAATTGCGCGAAAAAATTGGTGTCATGTTTGGTTCGCCAGAAACCACCACCGGTGGTCGTGCGCTCAAGTTCTATTCGTCGGTTCGTCTCGACATTCGTCGTATCGAATCCATTAAAGACGGAGCAGAAGTTGTTGGTTCACGCACACGCGTGAAGGTGGTGAAGAACAAGGTTGCTCCACCGTTCCGTCAAGCAGAATTCGACATCATGTACGGCAAGGGAATCAGCCGCGAAGGCGCAGTGCTCGACATGGCAGTGGAATTGAACATTGCCAAGAAGTCGGGCGCATGGTTTACCTACGAAGGCGAGCAGCTTGGTCAGGGTCGTGAGAACGCAAAGACGTACCTCATTGAAAACCCAGAGATCATGGTGCAAATGGCCGAAAAGGTTCGTGAAGTGTCGGGTGTTGGTCAGGCAACTGAAGCCCCAGCATTTACCGAAGAAGACGACGAGCCAATCGATCTCGACTAATTCGCGCGGCTAGTCCGCCACAGTTTCCCGCTGGTCAGTGCCTCCGCGCTGGCCGGCGGGGCTGCCATTTTTTACGGCGGTAAACTTGAGCCACTGTGACTCGTAAATATGTTGTGCGCACCTTTGGGTGCCAAATGAATGCGCACGACTCCGAGCGAATTTCTGGTTTGCTCGAAGAAGACGGCATGGAAATGGCCGAACACGAAGACGACGCCGATGTGGTGGTGTTGAACACCTGCTGTATTCGCGAAAACGCCGACGAGAAGTTGTACGGCACACTTGGCTGGTTGAAGCCGTGGAAAGAAGCCGGCAAGAGCCTTGGTCGTGAGCGCCAAATTGTTGTTGCTGGGTGCTTGGCGCAGAAAGACAAAGAAGTGGTGCGTGAAAAAGCACCGTATGTAGACGTAGTGATGGGCACGCACAACGTGCACCGCGCCATTGACCTGCTCGACATGGCTTCGGTTCGTGGTGGCATTACTGAAATTTTCGACGAAGCCGTCATTGACGATCACGCGTTGTTCCCAAGTGCTTTGCCTGTAAAGCGTGAGCGTTCATATAACGCGTGGGTCACTATTCAGATTGGTTGCGACAACAGTTGCACCTATTGCATCGTGCCAAGTGTGCGTGGCGAAGAGATCTCACGTCCGTTTGACGACATCGTTGCTGAAGTGCAGGGGTTGACCGCACAGGGTGTTACCGAGATTTCATTGCTTGGCCAAAACGTAAATAGCTATGGCCGTGACCTCTCGTTGGCAAAGAAGCGCGGGGGAGATTTGGACGTTCGTGTACGACCGCAGTTTGCCGAGTTGTTGCGTGCTGTTGGTTCAGTAGAAGGCGTGCGTCGCGTGCGTTACGTAAGCCCGCATCCGAAGGACATGAACTTGGAAACGTTGCAGGCAATGGCCGACACCGCTGCGGTATGCGAACACCTGCACTATCCATTGCAGTCGGGTTCAGACCGCGTGTTGTCACTGATGCATCGTGGTTACACAGCAGAGCGGTACTTGTCGCGCATGCAAGAAGCCCGCGCACTTATTCCCGACCTTGCAGTAACCACAGACATCATCGTTGGGTTCCCAGGCGAGACAGAAGACGACTTCTTGCGCAGCATGGAAGTTGCAGCAGAGGCGCAATTCGATGCCGCCTATTTGTACATCTTCTCTCCGCGTGAAGGGACTGCTGCAGCGCTCATGACCGATGACTATTGCGACCCTGCGGTGGTGTCGCAGCGCTATGACCGATTGAAAGTGGTTCTCGATCATTCAGCAGTGCAAAAGCACCGCGAACGCATTGGCCGCACTGAAGAAGTGATTGTTGAAGGCCGCAACAAGCGCGACGAAGAAAAGTGGACTGGGCGCACACGCCAAAACAAGTTGGTGCACTTTGCAAGCGATGAAATGCTGCGGGTAGGTCAATACGCAATGGTGGAAATTCACGACGCCGCACGCTTCCACTTATCTGGAGTGCTCACCGAAGTTGGCGAAATGCCAACACACAAAGTGCGATTGTCGGTGCAGTCAGTATGAAGCCTGTAGTAGTTCTTGGCCCAACCGCTAGCGGTAAAAGTGACAGCTGTATGGCGGCCGCATTGGCCAACGGCAACACCGAGCTGGTGGTGTGCGACGCCATGCAGGTGTACAAGCGCATGGACATTGGCACGGCCAAGCCAACCGCTCAAGACCAAGCGCAAGTGCCACACCATTGCATCGACTTGGTTGGCCCTAACGAGCGATTCACCGTTTCTGATTACCAGGTGAAGGCACGTGCAGCAGTTGCCGACATTACGGGTAGGGGAAAGAACGCTCTCGTTGTTGCCGGAACCGGTTTGTATCTCACATCGTTGATCGATGAGTTGAGTTTTCCTGGTGAGTGGCCAGAAATTCGACGAGAGTTACAACAAGAACCCGAAGTGTCGCGTTTGTATCGCCAATTGAAAGAACTTGATCCAGAGGCTGCGAGCAAGATTGAACGCAGTAATCGCCGACGTATTGAACGCGCACTTGAAGTGTGCATTGGTAGCGGAA
>CAITUB010000176.1 GCA_903895515.1 uncultured Acidimicrobium sp.
CCTGCACACACGGCATGGCGATTTAGTGGTCGCTGGTGGAATGACTCTGCAGTTACTCGACGCACACGACCTGGCTTTTAGTTTTAGCGGCAACTGCCAATGAGCGGGCCACTTTCGGATATCCGAGTTCTTGATATTTCCACGGTGCTTGCCGGACCAAACTGCGCTCGATACTTGGCTGACTTCGGCGCTGACGTCATCAAGGTTGAACGACCAGACACCGGCGACTCACTTCGTGGCATGGCGTGGCGCGACCCACGCGATGGCAGTGGCCTGTGGTGGAAGTTAGTAAACCGCAACAAGCGCAACATTGCACTTGACCTCAAGAATGCGGACGACCGTGAACTGTTTTTGAAGTTGCTCGACGATGCGAACGTGTTGGTTGAAAACTTTCGACCGGGAACGCTCGAGCGTCTAAACCTGCACCCCGACACACTGATTGCACGTAACCCAAAACTGGTTGTCGTTCGTGTTTCTGGTTTCGGGCAAGACGGCCCATACGCAAAACGGCCGGGCTTTGCTTCCATTGCCGAATCGATGGCTGGTCTTGCTGCAATCAGTGGTGAGCCAGACGGACCGCCGATGTTGCCTGCAATTGCACTCACCGATGAGGTCACGGGAATTACCGCCGCATTTGCTGCAATGGTCGCTCTGCACTCGGGTGTTGGCCAGGTTGTTGACGTGAACTTGCTGACCACAATTTTCCAGATGATGGGCCCAGTTATTTCGTTGTTCAAGCTTTCGGGTGAATTGCAGCCACGGCTTGGTTCTGGACTGCCATACACCGTTCCGCGCGGTGTGTACCAGTGCGTGGATGGCAAATGGGTCGGCGTATCTGCATCGAGTGACAGCGTTGCAGCACGCGTGATGAAGATTCTTGGATTAGAAACTGACGAGCGCTTCACCACATTTGGCGGGCGTATGGAACACCGTGAACTACTTCAAGAATTGATGGGACAATGGTGTGCAAAGCGAACCCGCGATGAAGTGGTCGCAATATTTGAAGAGGCTGAAGCTGCTGTTGGGCCTGTGTTTGACATGTCCGATATTGCGAATGATCCGCACTATACGGCGCGCAACATGATTCAAATTGTTGGAAACACTCCAATGCAGGGGCTTATCGCAGCGCTGTCAAAAACGCCTGGCGAATTACATGACGAGGGTCATGCACTTGATGCTGACCGCCATGACATCACTACTCGGGGCTGGTTGAATAGATGAGCACTATGAATCCATCGCTCAACGGAATCAGTATTTCGGTAGCTATGCCCATTTTTAATGAGTCTGATGGCATTGCTGAAACACTCAACAGTATTGATGAGGCGTTTCGTAACAGCGGAGCAACGGTCACGATGTGTATTCAAAACGATGTGTCTACCGACAACACGCTGCAGGTGTTAGCCGAATTATCTGCCAGCCTTCATCTGAACATCGCGGTTGAAACCAATCAGCAGAACTTGGGCCATGGACCAACTGCGTTTAACGCGTACCAACGTGCACTCAGCACAGGAAGTTCAATCGTGATGCAGCTTGACTCCGATGGTCAGTTTGACGCAATCGAACTTCCACTGCTGTGCACCGCAATTACTGACGGTCACGACGTTGTCATGGGAATCCGTAGCAATCGAGTCGACCCCTGGTTCCGCAAGCTCGTCACTTTCTTATTGCGCAATTTTCTCCGCGCTCGATACCTTGGCCGTTTTCCCGACCCAAACTCTCCCGTTCGCGCATACTCATCAACCGTGCTTGCAC
The DNA here is from genome assembly GCA_903895515.1 of uncultured Acidimicrobium sp. Taxonomy (GTDB): domain Bacteria; phylum Actinomycetota; class Acidimicrobiia; order Acidimicrobiales; family Ilumatobacteraceae; genus UBA3006. The sequence continues at coordinate 1,753 of CAITUB010000176.1, forward strand.
CAATGCTAAGTAAATTGCCAGCCGAGCCTTTTATTCCAAATATCTATCTTTCAATTTTGGCTGTTCGAGAAAAACTCAACGTGGAATATGTTCATGTTTCACATCGTGAACGTCGTGGCGCTGAATCAACTGGAACGATGTGGCAATCTGCCAACCAGTGGCAAAAAATCAATCGGTTATTGAAATTCTGCCGAAAATCTTTTATACAGCTTCTCTCGTTTTAGCTCCGCGACAGTATTGCGGTGCATGGCAGGTCGGTGGTGCCCATTGCTTGCTCGAGCTTGATGGTCTGCATCAAATCAGCTGCACAAGTCACTCTTGCCTGATCTATTTGCTCACTCCACTTTGGACCATCTGACAAGAACCATCCTGCGTCGTACCACTTCACCGAAGCTCGACAAAAAATGGCAATGCTGACAGCTAGAGCTGCTCTCAAAACAAATTTTGTGCCCTCAAAATGCTGAACGGTGTAGACCGCTACGACGATGAACGCCAATATTTGAGGCACAACGAAATATCGATCGCCAATTCCGCTGAGCACATAAGTCACTACAAACAACACAAGTCCGGTGAGTGAAAGATGAAGAATGAAACGCGAGGGCTTTGGACACCATGACCATTCGGGCAGCATTGATCGCACGACAAATGCCGCGCAGGTGAGCGGCGGAATGATGAAGTTGTAATACCAGAATGCGCCTGCACCTGGCCACAAAGAATATGTGCGTGTCTCGTACTTTTGAACGCCTACGCCAGTCGTTTTCCAGGAAACAAGTTGAACAACAAACCCAATGATGAACGCCCCCAGAATCAGCCTGGTACGTGAATCTTTGAGATCCAGTTTTCGTTGCAGGAGTGAAAGCCCAAATGGTGTAGCGGCCAAAAAAGTGATCGGATTAGACACGCCAGACAACAGAATCAAGAACGCAGTCGTTCGAGCCGATAACTGATGTTCTTCTGGCAACGACACCACAAAAATGGCAATCAGAATGAGAAACCACTTCACAACAGATTGATTACCGATTTGGCTTTCGCTAGCCGATGGAGCAAGAACAACACAGGCTCCACACGCAATTGCAAGAACTTTGCTTGGATGCACACGCTTCACCATTGCAGCAACAAATACTGCCGTAGCACTCACCATAAGTAGCCAGATCAATGAGCCAACATTGCCTGTTTGGCGAATCGGGAACAACGTCACTATTTCAGCGATAATTCGTCTCGGAATATCGAGGTATCCGCCTTCGGTTTTAATGAGCGCCGAAACCCCTTGCCTATAGGTGTCCTCAAAGAACTCATATCCAGGATCAACGGGTAAATGATCAAATGAGTGACGTATCCGACCATAACCAACTGCAATAAAAATCGTGTATAGCGGTGCTCTACTTAATAAAAACCTTCCTAGTCTTTTCATCACCTAATCGACTGTAATGGAAGGTCTAGACCGTAAATGTCTATGCGGTGTGATGCATTGATTTAGTGTCTAAGAGACAATGAAAACCAACCGAACACACCTGCTTTATTGGATTTCATTGCTCTACCTGCTCATTCCTGTGGTGATCTTTGTTCTGGGTTGGCTTTCATGGCTAATTGCAGTCCCACTAGCAGCACTTATTGCATACCTGCTGATTTCTGCTTTCCCTGGAAATCTTCATCCTGATGCCACAAATCCACTCACACGCAAAACGATTATCTTTTCTGGCTTTACATCACTTGCCTGGGTAACAACATCTGGTGTATGGAATTTTGGGTTCGGACGCACACAAGATTGGGATGTAATGCGCAACGACATGCTCAGTACATTAACTAAGTACCCCTGGCCCGTAACCGGCACCTTCCCCGATAGTCCCTCATTGTGGACAATGCGCCATTACTTGGCCTTTTATTTGCCTGGTCCGCTTATCGGCAAAGCGACTGGTGGAAACCTGAGCATTACATTGTTTGCTACAGGGGTCTGGATGGTGTTAGGTGTCTGGATTGCATTCCTTTTGCTGCTTGAACTTTTTTCTCGATTCGGCAACCGAAAATACATCGTCCTTTTTCTCTTTGTTGGATTCAGCGGTCTTGACGCAATCGGGTCTCGTATCCAAGGAACGCTCTCCCTTCGTCCATCAAGTCTGATCAACGGTGGACACATCGAATGGTGGGCTGAAAGATTTCAGTTCTCTAGCAATACAACGCTGTTGCACTGGGTACCCCAACACGCAATCCCAAGCTGGATTGGTGCACTGCTGGTTATTCATATCGTGCGATCCCGACAGAACCTCTCATTAATCCCGATAGTTTCAGTTGCAATAGTGCTTTGGTCACCATTCGCTGCTCTCGGAGTCACATTGCTCGCGCTCATCCTTCTGGTCAATGTCGGACTTTTCGCAGAATTTGTTAGATCAATTGGGGAATCTCGCTTTAGGACGCTAGCAATACTGCTAACTGCGATTCCTCTCATCTTGTTTCTCCAATCTGGCACTTCTGAAATACCGCATAGTTTTTTGTTTTCGAGCGGCAGTTTTTCTCATAATGTTGCACTACTTGCAAAATTTATTCCACTGGAATTTGGATTAGTTGCAATTTTGACGGGATTAGTTGTACGACGCACTACAAAAGAGCAAGTAGTCATTTCGGTGGCTCTTTCAATGGTATTGATGGTAGTAATCGGTCTGTACAACGACTTTGCAATGCGTGTCAGCCCTGCTCTACTTGTCGTGATCATGGTGAACGCGGGAGAAGCTCTAATTTCACCATCGAAATCGATGAAGAATCATGCTTTGCGAATTTCCCTTGGCTGCATATTGGCAATTGGATCGATCACTCCATTGTTTGAAATAATCTCTCGACATCAAACGCCATATAACGGATTGCAATCTCCGTGCTTAGAGGGCACATGTGAATCAGATCTCACATCACTAGGACTACGTAGTTACAATTGGACCGAAGCACCAGTAGGAGTACTACGTAATCCATAATTATGTGTATCAGATTTCTGTACAGTAGTCCTGTGGATCTGCGCGAGCGAAG
>CAITUB010000177.1 GCA_903895515.1 uncultured Acidimicrobium sp.
AGTTAATTACTCTGCAAGCAGCCATTCATGGGTGCGAGCAAATGCATCAGCAGCGTCTTCGGCCCGATGCGCAGGACGTGTTGCATCATGTGCAAAGCCGTGCACCGCGTGCGGATATTCGCACACCGTTACTCCACTTTCAAAAAGTTCAGTTACTTGTTCGGGTGGTGTGTACGGGTCTTGTGCACCAATAATCGCCAACACACGTTCTGGGTGACCTGCGTACAAATATTCCATCGGGTCACCTTGAGTTGTGCTCTGCCAACCTTCGGGAACATGAATCATCCCGTAAAACGATGAGATCTTGGCAAATCGATCGCTGCGCGCTGCCTTAAAGCAATACATGCCTCCCATACAGAACCCGATGAGGCCAACTCGATCAACACCCAGCGCATCGGCGGCTTCGGTGAGATCACGTAGGTGAACATCGTCGTCCAACTTGGCCATTTCGGCGAAGCGTTCACCGATATCGGGAGACAACTCTTTGCCTGGAAATGGCTCAACCGCAATCACAGTCATCTGCCATTCGTTTGCTAACCGCGAAACGAGGTCGGCGAACAATGGACGGAGTCCAAAAATATCTGGTGCAATCACCAGGCCCATCTTTGGATTGGTTACCGATGTGTCGATTTCGGCTGGGGTTCCTGACGGTAAGATAATGCGCATCACCCAATACTGACAGGGTTTTTGCTGCGCGGTGAGACTTTCGGTGAGTGGGTCGGTGAGAACTGCAGTGATCGTCATTTCAGATGATCCTGTGCATGACCACAACACGACCAACACATCAACGTCCTTCACTCACCCATCCTGCGGGCTCTGCCCCACTGGTTCGAAAACTCGTCACCGAATGGGGATCTATCGCTGCGCAGCCTCGAACGTTGCGAACAATCAATCGTTGGGATCTCCCTGGCGGTCCAATTGATCATCTTGATGAAGTGCTCCTTCGCGCCGGTTACGGAATTGACACCAGTTATGAAAACTGCGATGCATTTCTATTCGCGTTGGTGAAGCGTGCTGCCCACGATGAACTCGCCGCGCGAATCGTGTTGCAACGAATACTCCCACCGCTTATTGCCATTGCAGGACGACGCGGCCACATCGTAAACGGTGGATTCAATGCTGCTTTTAACGAAATCCTTGGGCAAGCATGGATTCTGATTCGCCAATACCCAGTTGATCGTCGACCAGCAAAAATCGCATCAAACCTTGTTCGCGATACCGAATACTTTGCATTTGTACGCAACGCTCGCCTGAAGCGTTTAGAGGTTGAAAGCTGGACAGACGATGTCGATGAAAAGTTTGTCTCTGGAGATGAAGAAACCATTGAACCAAACGTTGAACTTGCACAGGTCATTCACGATGCAGTGAAACGTGGAATTCGAAGCGCCCCATTGCAGCTCATCATGCGATTAAGCAGTGGCGAAACGTTAGAAGACATCGCTGCTGAAGCGGGAGTATGCGTGCGCACGGTACGCACCTGGCGGCGCAAAGCAATTATCGAGTTGCGTGAACGAACGCAGTGTGCGGCGTAAGTTTTGCCGTGCGCAACCGTAACGAGTTACTCACGACGAACACACTGGAAAACGCCATCGCCAAACCTGCCCACATTGGGTTCATGTATCCAAGTGCGGCAAGTGGAATTGCTGCGGCGTTATAGATAAACGCCCAAAACACGTTTGCGCTAATCGTTCGCAAGGTTGCGCGCGACAACAGGATGGCATCTGCAACTAAGCGCAAGTCGCCACTCACAATGGTGAGATCGCTCGCATTCATTGCAACATCGGTGCCAGTTCCCATGGCAATGCCAACATCGGACTGCGCAAGCGCAGCAGCATCATTTACACCATCGCCAACCATGGCAACTGCGTAACCGCGCTCCTGTAAGTCGGCAACAACACGCACCTTTTCTGCAGGAAGAACACCTGCAATGACGTGCTGTTCATCGGTGTCAATGCCCACCTGCTCGGCTACGGCAACGGCAGTCGCCCGATTATCTCCTGTTAGCAATACCGGCCTGAGGCCAAGCTTGCGCAAATCGGCAATGGCTTCCGCGCTGTGCTGCTTTGGCTGATCGGCAATAACGCACACACCCTTTGCTGAACCGTCGTAGGCAACGAGCACTGCAGTGTTGCCAGAGTTGCGAGCGGCGTGCAAGGCATCTTTCATGTCTTTCGACACGATGGTGAGCTGCTTTTCAAACAACGGTTCACCACCCACCATCACTCGCTTGCCATCAACAACACCAACAGTTCCCATACCTGCAATCGACTCAAAGTGACCAACGCCGGCAAGAGTTCCCAATTCTGTGCGGGCTGCATTAGCAATTGCTTTTGCCACCGGATGTTCACTCGCGTGCTCTAATGCACCAGCAAAACCAAGCACCTCTGCTCGAGTAACGCCATTTGCACACACCACATCAATCAGTTGCATAACGCCCGTTGTCACTGTTCCCGTTTTGTCAAACACCACCGTGTCAATACGACGCGTGCTCTGCAAAACGTCTACACCTTTAATCACAATTCCCATTTGTGCTGCGCGCCCGCTGCCCACCATTAACGCGGTTGGCGTTGCAAGACCAAGCGCACACGGGCACGCAATAATCAGCACTGCAACTGCTGCAGTAAAAGAATCAGCAATGTGATTGACATTGTCGCCAAGCACATACCACCCAATGAAGGTGAGAATTGAAATTGCAATCACCGTTGGCACAAACACGCTGCTCACTCTGTCGGCTAAGCGCTGTACCGGTGCTTTTGTGGATTGCGCATCACGCACGAGTTTGGTCATTTGCGCAAACGTTGAATCTGCACCAACTCGGCGCGCTTTCACAATGATCCTGCCCGACAAGTTCACCGTTGTTCCCGTTACTTTGCTGCCTTTTGCAACATCAACAGGAACACTTTCGCCCGTGAGCATTGACGCATCAATAGTTGATTCACCGTCTTGCACAATTCCGTCTGCTGCGATGATTTCGCCTGGACGCACCACAATCAAATCGCCCACCTTGATGAGCGCAGCCTCAATGACCACTTCTTCCCCATCGCGCAACACCGTTGCATTGCGCGCTCCGAGCGCGAGGAGCGCACGAAGCGCATCGCCTGCTCGTCGTTTTGCTCGAGCTTCGAAGTAGCGACCAGCCAATAAAAACACCGATACCGAAACGGCAACTTCGAAATACACATGTGACGATTCAGCCATGCCTGCCATGTGGTGATCATCAGTTGCACCGCCCCAAATCAGTGCCCACAACGACCAACCAGTTGCAGCAACAATGCCCAATGAAATCAGCGTGTCCATTGTTGTATTTCGATGACGCGCGTTCATCAGTGCTGCACGATGGAACGGCCATGCACCCCACGTCACCACTGGTGTTGACAATGCAAGCGCATACCACTGCCAATTATTGAACTGCAGTGCCATAAACATCGACACCACAGCAACAGGCACCGCCAGCACGAGAGACACCATCAAACGTGTTTTCAGCATCGACACGCGTTCACGAACTTCGGCGTCCAGCATGTCTGGCGTAGTTTCGGCAAGCGTGCGCGCGCCGTAACCAAGACCTTCAATCGTCGAAATAAAAGTTGCTACGTCTGCTGAGGTCGAATCAAATGCCACGCGGGCAGACTCGGTTGCATAGTTCACCGTTGCTTCCACGCCGGGAAGCGCATTCAGTCCTTTTTCGATCGACATTGCACATGCGTTGCATGACATGCCGGTGATCGAAAGATCTAACTGATTGACTACTGAATCGTCTGTACTCACTGCGTACAGTCTCGCCTTTCATTCACCCAGATGTCGGTGACATCTGGCGAATTGAGGGATTAGAGACGAAAGTCTGGGCCTTGGTCGCCGTATCCGTTGAACGAGTCAACAGATGCCATGACCAGGCGGTGTGCGAGTGTGAAAACACCCGAAGCGATGATGAGGGGGATGAACATGCATCCAGTATCGCACCCATATCGTGAAGCGTGATAGCAAAGCAGTAAGTATCTTGAAATTAGATACTCTCTATCGCTGCTGACGAATAACCAATGGTGGGTCGCCAGGGGCTCGAACCCTGGACCTGCGGATTAAAAGTCCGTTGCTCTACCAACTGAGCTAGCGACCCGAAACTGCACTTCCTTTATGCACGACAGGCTAGTTCCCCCAAGACCAAAATCTTCAGGCGACTGGAAATTTGATCACTGTTGCCTACGCAACTCGACCAACGAGCAAGCCAACGCCAACGAACTGCAGCACTCCTGCCACCACTGTGAACACATGCCAGATTTCGTGGTAGCCAAAAATGTGTGGCACCAAAGCAGGTTTTTTCAAATAGAACAGCACTGCGCCGACGGTGTACACAACCCCACCCAAGGCATACAACAACAGGCTGGTGAACCCCGCACGACCATAAGCCCACGGCAAAATGACGAGTGCCGCCCAGCCAATGATGATGTACATCGCATGGCCTACACGTTTTGCCTTCCACGTGATTTTCAATCCCATTCCCACAGCCGCGGCTGCCCAAATCAGTAGTAAAAATGGCACGCCAACGGTTCGCGGCAGAGCTAGTAGACACACAGGTGTGTATGTACCTGCAATCAATACGTAGACCATTGCATGGTCAATCTGCTGCATCGTTTTTTGTGACCGCAATGACCTCGTAAACAAATGATACGAAGCAGAGGTGGAGTACAACGCCAGCAAAGACAGTGCATATATCCCAACAGCTAAACGCGGCAGTCCGGCAGGCGTGAATAGCGTAAGAATAATTCCAGCCGGAATGGTGACAGCCACAGCAATGGCATGAATTCGCCCACGCCAACGAGGTCTCCAGTTGCCTGTCGCATGCATAAACACGGGAATGTGTGGCACGAATTGCACCTCCTGAACTCAGCGTAACCTGTGGACATGACCTACAACTTTGATCGCTTTCTTCGATACAACGAAATGGTTTCGTGGCTTACTGATTTGGCTGCACGTTTTCCTCATTTAGTGACATTGGAGACATATGGAAAGTCGCATCTCGGCAGAGATTTGTGGATTGCTACGGTCACTGATTCCGCAACCGGATCGCACGATACAAAACCCGCACACTGGATTGATGCCAACATTCACGCCACAGAAGCAACCGGTGGAGTTGCAGCGTTATATATTTTGGAATATCTCGCCAGTCAATTCGGTCTAGACCACCACACAACAGAAGCGCTACGCACGCGCACGTTTTACATTGTTCCGCGCGTCAATCCTGACGGCGTCGAAGATGCACTTCTTGATAGCCCGCGCTATCACCGTTCCAGTGTTCGTTCATGGCCATGGCGCGATGGACACCGTTGGCCGGGTCTCAACGTTGAAGACGTTGATGGCGACGGAGCTGTGCGCACCATGCGTATTGCAGACCCTGACGGTGCGTGGGTGGAGCACGCCGATGACGCTCGCGTAATGGTCCCTGTTGGTCCACTTGGCGTGGCACCCGGAACTCAGCGCTACCGATTGCTCGATGAAGGCGTGCTCGAAAACTTTGATGGCTTCACTATTCCAATGCCGCGCGACCCAGCTGGCCTTGACCTGAATAGAAACTTCCCAGCAGGCTGGGGTACCACAGTGCTTGGTTCGGGAGATCACCCAATGTCTGAGCCAGAAATTGATTCGCTCGTACGCGCTGCTCGATCGCGCACAAACGTGTGTGGATACAACGCGTTTCATACAGCTGGTGGATTTATGTTGCGACCAAGCAGCACGCGTCCTGATTCGACTCTTCCACCTTTTGATATTTGGGTGTATAACGAACTAGGCAAAGTTGGTGTTCAACACACTGGCTATCCAGTTCATTCGGTGTACGAAGATCTCACGTGGGATAAAACCGACACCATGAGTGGCGCAGGCGACGACTGGGCATACGAGCATCTGGGTGTGTTCGGCTGGACCACAGAATTTTGGGACATCATCTTCCACGCAACGGGAAAACACTCACCAACCGATGTTTGGTATGTGGGTCCTACCCCAGAGCAAGAACTTGCTGTCTGCAAGTGGACTGACACACATGCACCAGGCGCGTATGCAACATGGAAGAAGTTCAATCACCCACAGTTGGGCGAAATTGAAATTGGTGGTTGTGACCCCATTAAAACATGGTCAAATGCTCCTGCGTCAAAATTGCGTGACGAAGTAGCACCGCACGTGCATTTCGCAATTTACCAAGCGCTGGCTTCACCTCGACTTGAAATCAAACAAGCCAATGCAGAAGCACTTGGTAATGGTGTGTACAAAGTGGAAATTGGTATTGCTAACACCGGTTGGCTGGGCACAGAAATTAGTGAGTGGGCACACAAGAACAAAATCGTTCTCCCGCTCACCGCAGAAATTTCTGGCGCAACTCTTGTTGAAGGTGCGCCACGAGTGAAGCTTGGTCAACTTGATGGGCGTGTGAAGTTTCGGGTAAGTGGTGACGCAAAATCGGATGGAACGCCCGATCGCGTATTACACAGCTGGCTAATTCGTGGAGAAAAAGGTCAGCGAGTCACGATGACTGCAACTCATCAACGTGCTGGTGTGGCTTCGGCGGTCGTTGAGCTTCCATAGCGTCGGTGCGATTGAATTGCTCTAATTGCGATAAATAATGCGCACGGGCCAATGATGATGTTTGGTGCAGCAACATATGCATCTCCAATAAGCAACCCATAGGTTCCCCATGAGATGGTCATGGTTGTAATGATCAAGAACGTCATCACGCTCACACCAACTAGATGACTTGTGCGCGCTGCGCGAACTGCCTGAGGAATAATTCCTGTGGATCCAATTACAACGGTGACCACTCCGAGAACAGACTCTGAAATGCTCCATGTTGCAAATGCGAGCACACAAACTGCAATCTCAATCCCAATGGCAAACCGCATCGTGATCACCTTCATATCAACTTGCTTGTACACCACTACGCCAATTCCAATGAGTGTCACCACATTGGCGGCAGCAACAACTGGTGAACCCGAGACCAAACCGTAAACAATCCATAAAATAGAACCGGCAACTCCCTGTAACTGAGAAGTGACAGAAATGCCTTCAACGGTGTCGCGGCGAATCACTCGCACTGCTTGAGGAATAGTAAAGATCAGGGAAAGCCCAAAGCACCACGCGCCTAAAAGGTCCTGGAAATCCACTTCGCAACCCTAGGCGGTCTCGTTAGCGTTATGGAGACCATGTTCACCACGTACGCGATGACGCTGCCCACAAAAAAGTGGACTGAGGAAACCCGTGAGCGTGCAATTGGTGTTATTTCGCAATGGCATCAACAGTGGTTCCCAGCGGATCGCTTACCCGTCAATATTCGAGTGCGAATACGACACAGCCAAGACGATGAAGTGTTCAGGCTGGAAGTGCAAAACACTCATCCACAAACGGGTGGCACGCACCTCATTATTGCGACACTCACCCCATACAAGGGTCAACTTGTTTTTGATTTGCGCGTGAAGTTTGCCCCAGGCAAAGACTCGATCATCCCCCATCGTCGAGCGGAACTGCCGCCCAAACCCGTTCGTGCGCTTGTTGCCGAAATGGCCAAACTGCTCGAGGTGTACGACGCAGAGCGCCGCATCAGTCCAACAATTCGCCAAGTGAGCTCTGCTATCGAAGGCGAAGCACTAGCCGCTGACTTTATTAATGCTCTCGCGCGTCGCTTACCAATACTCGTAGAAACTACTGTTGACAAATCGGTGCAGTCGTCTCACACTGGTCCATTGCTTGAAGACCTCGTTGGCATTGCTCATATTGCTCACATCACTTCACTCGAAGCAGTTAATTCTTTTAATGCATATTGCACCACAAAAGTGCTTGATAAAAACTACGTCACCATTTTGTGGCCGCATCCGGTACAACCGTTTACTTTTCATACTGTCACGCCTAATCGCGAGCAAATTGAAAACCCCATCCTTGAAGCAGCGGCTTTGCAGCCAGACATTCCAACGCAGGCGCCACCCCGTTTTGCCACGAGTCGACCTGTTCAACCTGCAGCGCCAAAACCAACCCCAGTCGCGACACAAGCCGCCACCGATCTTTCACCTGTGGTTGAGCAACTCAAACGCACTATCGATGAGCATCAATTACATATTGAGCAACTGGATGATGCGTTGGAAGAAGTTGAAGCAGAACGTGATGAATTTGCAGAATCACTTGAAGAAAAAGAAGTTGAAGCAGAAGAGTTGTCTGCAGAAGTTGCGCTTCTCCGCGGACGCTTAGACGCACTTACGCTTCAGGCACTTGACCTTGACGCAGAACTTGCCCGCACTCGTCCTGACCGGGTGCTTCGCACTGTGCTTGATGCTGTAAATCGCGCACGTTCCGAGTGCAGGCACCTCGAGTTTCTTCCAACAGCATTTACAACGGCCGATGAACTTCAAGGTCCTAACCCACGCCAGGTGCTTCAGGACTTGAAGGCCCTCGACAATGCCGTTGCGAACTGGCGCAGGGACGTATTCCCGATTGCGGGACTGCAGTCGTATTTGCGTGACAGTGCCGGACTTGATTTTGCCCCACGTATTTCGGAAGACACTCACCATCGACATGGCGAGTGGTATTCCGCAATGCATAAGAATCAGCAGATCCATATTGGCGCACATTTACGCAGAGGAAAGAATCGCACGTTGATCCGCATCTACATGCATGTCAATACGGTTGAAAAGACCATTGTTATTGCCAAAATCGTGCGCCATGGACCAGACAGCACAAGCTAGTTACCTCGCTTAAAACGCCGACCAAGGCGTATCGTGTTGCCATGACTTCCCCTGTGTATTCACTCTCTGACGACTACATCAACACGGTTGCTGAACTAGATCCAGCTGCGGCCACATACATGGGCATTGCAGGCCACGACCATGAGATGACTGACTTCAGCCCTGCAGGTCATGATGCACGCGCAAATAACGATCGTCAAACTCTTGCATTATTGAATGCACTTGATTCCAGTGCAAGCGCTGACCGCTTGGCAGCTGGTGTACTGCGTGAGTCTCTAGAAATCTCTGGCGCAGAATATGACGCGAATGAACACCTCGTTTCAATCCGAGTACTTGCGGGCGACGTTGATGCCGCTCGAGCAATTTTTGACCTCATGCCAACTGATACTGCAGAACAGTGGTCAGTAATTGCAGAGCGCATGTCAAAAGTCCC